>CAYWCB010000155.1:0-663 GCA_964456615.1 uncultured Eubacteriales bacterium
AAGTTCACGCCCCGCGCGGCGGCCGAGATCGTGGAGAAGGTGCTGGACAGCGCCGTCGCCAATGCCGAGCGCACACTGCACGTCAAGCGGGACGACCTCGTCGTCGCGACGACGTTCGTCGATGAGGGCCCGACGATGAAGCGCATCCGGCCCCGCGCCCACGGCCGGGCGTTCCGCATCAACAAGCGTACGAGCCACATCACCGTCATCGTCAAGCAGCGAGAGGGGGCGTAGGCCAGACATGGGTCAGAAGGTCTATCCCATAGGGTTCCGTCTCGGCATCACCGAGAATTGGCGCTCCCGCTGGTACGCCGGCAAGGACTACCCGGAGACGCTCGAGAGCGACTTCCGCGTCCGGCAGTACCTCGACGCGCGTCTGCGTCGCGCAGCGATCTCGAAGATCGATATCGAGCGCAAGGGCGACAAGGTCATCATCGAGCTGTGGACCGCCCGCCCGGGCATCGTCATCGGCAAGAAGGGCGCCGAGGTCGACGTGCTCCGCAAGGACCTCGAGAAGCTCACGGGCAAGATCGTCACGGTCAACATCGTCGAGATCAAGCGCCCCGAGCTCGATGCGACGCTCATCGCACAGAGCGTGGCCGAGCAGCTCGTCGGGCGCGTCGCATTCCGCCGCGCCATGCGCAAGGCGGTCGCTTCGGCGAT
>CAYWCB010000155.1:719-4990 GCA_964456615.1 uncultured Eubacteriales bacterium
GGTACCGAGAGGGTCGCGTGCCGCTGCACACGCTGCGCGCCAAGATCGACTACGGCACCGCCGAGGCGCGCACGACGATGGGCGCGGTAGGCGTGAAGGTCTGGGTCTATCGCGGTGAGGTGCTGCCGGGCCAGCAGGCTCCGCTCTCACCCGCCGAGGATCGTCCTTCCCGTCCGCGCCGCGAGCGCCCCGAAACGCGTGAGGGAGGGCGAGGCTAGATGCTGCTACCCAAGCGAGTGAAGCACCGCAAGGTGCAGCGCGGCTCCAGGAAGGGCGGCGCGAAGGGCGGCACGACGGTCCACTTCGGCGAGTACGGGCTCAAGGCCCTCGAGCCCGCCTGGATCACGAACCGGCAGATCGAGGCCGCCCGTATCGCGATGACCCGCTACATGAGGCGCGGCGGCAAGGTCTGGATCAACATCTTCCCGGACAAGCCCGTGACCCAGAAGCCTGCGGAGACCCGCATGGGTTCGGGAAAGGGCAACCCGGAGAAGTGGGTCGCGGTCGTCAAGCCGGGCCGCGTGATGTTCGAGGTGGCAGGCGTATCAGAGGAGGTCGCCAAGGAGGCGATGCGCCTCGCCGCGCACAAGCTGCCTGTCAGGACGAAGTTCGTTTCGAGGACCGACACGGGTGGTGAGCGATAGATGAAGCCCGCAGAGATCCGCGACCTGTCGGACGAGGAATTGGCGGAGAAGGTCAAGGACAGCCGCGCGGAGCTGTTCAATCTCCGGTTCCAGCTTGCCACGGGACAGCTGGACAATACCGGCCGCATCCCGGCCGTCAAGAGGGACATCGCTCGGCTGCACACCGAGCTTCGCAACCGCGAGCTGGCCGCCAGCCGTGACGCGGCGGCGTCGTAGGGAGTTGTGAGGAGTGAGCATGGGAAGCGCTCGCAATAGCAGAAAGGTCCGCCAGGGCGTCGTCGTGTCGGCGTCAGGCGACAAGACGTGCGTGGTGAAGGTGTCGGACCGCAAGCGTCATCCGCTGTACGGCAAGATGATCACGCAGTCCATGAAGTTCCACGCGCACGACGAGAACAACGAGTGCGGCGTGGGCGATGTGGTGACGATCATGGAGACCAGGCCGCTGTCGAAGCTGAAGCACTGGCGCCTCGTCGAGATCGTCGAAAGAGCGAAGTAGCGGCAGATCGAGCTGACTCGCACAACCAGCTCGCAGCTCATCTGTCGAACGCACTGCTGTAACCGGAGGAAGAGATGATCCAGGCAGAGACACGGCTCAAGGTCGCCGACAACTCGGGCGCGCGACGGATCGCGTGCATCAAGGTCCTCGGCGGTTCGAAGCGCCGCTACGCCCATGTGGGCGACGTTATCGTGTGCTCCGTCAAGGAAGCGATCCCGAACGGCCAGGTCAAGAAGGGCGACATCGTGCGTGCCGTGGTCGTTCGCACGAAGAAGGAAGTGCGGCGGCCCGACGGCAGCTACATCAAGTTCGACGAGAACGCCGCCGTCGTGATCGACAACCAGGGCAATCCCCGGGGCACGCGCATCTTCGGTCCGGTGGCGCGAGAGCTACGCGAACGCCGGTACATGAAGATCGTCTCTCTGGCCCCCGAGGTCATCTGAGGAGGCCGTGATGGCGAAGTCACTCACCATCCGCACGGGCGACAAGGTCAAGGTCATCGCCGGAAAGGACAAGGGCAAGGAGTCCCGCGTCCTCAAGGTGCATCCCGAGAGGCAGCGGGTCGTCGTCGAGAAAGTGAACATGGTCAAGAAGGCGCAGCGCCCGACGCAGCGCAATCCCAAGGGCGGCCTGCTCGAGATCGAAGGCACGATCCACGTGAGCAACCTCCTGCTCGTGTGCCCGAGCTGTTCGCAGCCGACTCGCGTGAGTCGTCGGCGCGGCGACGATGGCGCGCGCGTGCGCGTGTGCAAGAAGTGCGGGAACGACATCGACAGGTAGCGAGACGCAAGCGGTACTCCCGCCCTTGTCGGACGAGGGCGGGAGGCGCCGGGTCGGCAATCCGGCGCGTCAGACTCGACGGAGGTAGGTAGCGTGGCCCCACGACTCAAAGAGAAGTACCAGAGCGAGGTCGTTCAGGCGCTGAAGGACGAACTCGGCCTGGCCAACGTCAACGAGGTTCCTCGCCTCGAGAAGATCGTCGTCAACATGGGTGTTGGTAGCGCGGTGCAGGACATCAAGCAGCTCGACTCGGCCGTCGAGGACCTGCGCGTCATCACAGGCCAGCAGCCGGCCATCACCCGCGCGAAGAAGTCGATCGCCGGTTTCAAGATCAGGCAGGGCATGCCGATCGGGGCCAAGGTGACGCTGCGCGGCGACCGGATGTGGGAGTTCTTCGACCGCCTCGTGACGACGGCGATCCCGCGCGTGCGTGACTTCCGCGGACTGTCGCTGAAGAGCTTCGACGGACGCGGCAACTACTCGATGGGCGTGACCGAACAACTCATCTTCCCCGAGGTCGACTACGACAAGGTCGACCGGGTGCGAGGCATGGACATCACGCTCGTGACGACAGCGAAGACAGACGAGGAAGCTCGCGCGCTGCTGGGTGCGCTGGGCGTCCCGTTCAAGCGATAGGAATCGTCCGGACGGCGTGTCGGCCGCCGGCAACAAGGAGGCATCAGTGGCCAAGAAATCGATGATCGCCAAAGCGAAGAGGACGCCGAAGTTCTCGACGCGCGCCGTGAACCGCTGCAACCGATGCGGTCGCCCGCGCGCTTACTATCGGCAGTTCGGCTTGTGCCGCATCTGTGTGCGCGAGCTAGCGAGCCGCGGCGAGCTCCCCGGCGTCCGCAAGGCGAGCTGGTAGGCCTATCGGGCGGTTCGGTGGAGACCGCTTCGGGAGGCGCGCTCGCCACGGGCGGGAGCGAACCACCGAAGAGGGTTCATCCCGGATCATAGGAGGAACGAAGCATGAGCATGACAGATCCCATCGCCGATATGCTGACCCGCGTGCGCAACGCCAACGCGGCCTTCAAGCAGACGGTGTCGATGCCCTCGGCGCGCAAGCTCGTCGAGATCGCGCGGATCCTCAAGGAAGAGGGCTACGTCACTGACTACCGCGTCATCCCGGGTGAGCCGCAGGCCACGCTGGAGATCACGCTCAAGTACGGCGCTCGCAAGGCGCGCACCTTGAACGGCCTTCGCCGCATCAGCAAGCCTGGCTTGCGTGTGTACGCGAAGAAGGACGAGTTGCCCCGTGTGCTCGGCGGACTCGGTGTCGCCGTCATCTCCACATCGAGCGGCGTGATGAGCGACCGCGATGCCCGCAAGGCGGGTGTTGGCGGCGAGGTCATCGCCTACATCTGGTAGACGGACAGGACCCAGAAAGGAGTGACACGCCGTGTCTCGAATCGGCAAGCAGCCCATCCCGGTCCCGTCCGGGGTGGAGGTGAAGATCGAAGGATCCTCGGTCAGCGTGAAAGGGCCGAAGGGAGAGCTGAGCGCCACGTTCAACGAGGAGATGGCTATCACTCTCGAAGAGGGCCAGATCTGTGTGAAGCGTCCGAGCGACGAGCGCCAGCACCGCTCGCTCCACGGCCTGACCCGTTCGCTTATCGCCAACATGGTGACGGGCGTTTCCGAGGGCTTCTCCAAGAACCTTGAGATCGTGGGCGTTGGGTACCGCGCTATCCTCAAGGGCAAGGACCTGGAGATGCAACTCGCGCGATGGAAATATTGGAGAAGCGCTGAACGGGTTCTCGTGACGGCCGAGCCAGGAATCACGTTCGAGGTCCCCTCGCCTACGAAGATCACCGTGCGAGGCATCGACAAGCAGCGTGTCGGCCAGGTCGCCGCGGAGATCCGCGGCTGGCGTCCGCCGGAGCCCTACAAGGGCAAGGGCGTGCGCTACGAGGGCGAGTACGTCCGGCGCAAGCTCGGCAAGGCCGCGAAGTAACGGCGGATCCAGCAGACGGGCGCGAAGCGCCCGCGGCTGATCCGCCGACCAAGACGAGGAGCAACAGGTCATGGACAAGCTGAAGGCGAAGAAGTCGGCACTCCAGCGGCGTCACCGCCGGGTCCGCGGCAAGGTGAGCGGCACCGCCGCGCGCCCGCGACTGTGTGTGACGCGCACCAACACGCACATATACGCGCAGGTGATCGACGACATCTCCGGCAAGACCATCGTGTCGGCCTCGAGCATCGATCCCGAGCTCAAGAGCGCGCTCAAGACTGGTTCCACCGCCGACGCCGCGCGCGTCGTGGGTGAGGCCATCGGGCGTCGCGCGGTCGATGCCGGCCTCACTGAGGTCGTGTTCGATCGCGGCGGCCGGCTCTACCACGGTCGCGTG
>CAYWCB010000156.1:0-4978 GCA_964456615.1 uncultured Eubacteriales bacterium
CGGCACCGCGACCCGCCCGCGCCTGTGCGTCACGCGCACGACCCTTCACATCTACGCTCAGGTGATCGACGACGTCTCCGGCCAGACGATCGTGTCGGCCTCGAGCATCGACCCCGAGCTCAAGGGGGCGCTCAAGACGGGATCCACCGCGGACGCCGCGCGCGCCGTGGGTGAGGCCGTTGGGCGCCGTGCGGTCGACGCAGGTCTCACGGAAGTGGCGTTCGACCGCGGCGGCCGCCTGTACCACGGTCGCGTGAAGTCACTAGCCGAGGGCGCGCGCAGCGCCGGTCTTACGTTCTAGGCATAGGGAGGATTCGGATGGCACGCAGAGAGGCCCCGGTCTCCGAGCTGCAGGAGAAGGTCGTCTACATCAACCGCGTCGCCAAGGTCGTCAAGGGCGGGCGGCGGTTCTCGCTCACTGCGCTGGTGGTGGTGGGCGACGGAGACGGCAACGTCGGCGTCGGCATGGGCAAGTCCGCCGAGGTGCCCATCGCCATCAAGAAGGGCATCGAGGACGCCAAGAAGAACATGTTCAAGGTCCCACTTGCCGAGGCCACGATCCCGCACGCCGTCCTCGGCGAGTTCGGCGCCGGGAAGGTCATGCTCAAGCCGGCAAGCCCCGGTACCGGCATCATCGCGGGCGGTCCCGTCCGTGCGCTGCTGGAACTGGCGGGGATTCGAGACGTGCTGTCCAAGTCCCTCGGTAGCGACAACGCGCTGAACATGGTGAAGGCCGCGGCCGAGGGTCTGAAGTCGCTTGCCAGTCCTGCCGAGGTCGCGCGCCGCCGCGGCATGACGGTCGGCAAGATGTACGGGTGGGAGGAGTAGTCGATGCCAGCCAAGAAGAAGGCAGCGGCGAAGACGCTCAGAGTCCGTCAGGTGCGCAGCGTCATTGGAAGGCCACAGAATCAGCGCGCGACCGTTCGCGCACTGGGGTTGAAGCGCATCAACGATACGGCCGAGCACGTCGACAGTCCGGCCATCCGAGGCATGATCTTCAAGGTTCAGCACCTCGTGGAAGTGGAGGAAGTCTAGCCGACCGTCGCGGTCGCGCGAGCGCGCGGCGGAGAAGCTCGAGGCAGAGTCAGCCGGCGGCGAGCGGCCGGCACCGGAGGGAAGCCCCCTTCGGCAGCGACAGAAGGAGCCAAGAACGCTATGCAGATCAACGATCTCTTCCCGGCCCCGGGGTCGCGCAAGAAGCGCAAGAGGGTCGGCCGGGGCAACGCAAGCGGGCACGGAACGACTGCCGGTCGCGGCGACAAGGGTCAGCTGTCTCGCTCGGGCGGCGGCAAGGGTCCCGGTTTCGAGGGCGGCCAGAATCCGCTTCACATGCGCATGCCGAAGCTGCCCGGATTCAAGAACCGGTTCCGAACCGAGTACGCGATCGTGAACGTGTCGCGCCTCGAGGAGGTCTTCTCGGCGGGTGACGTCGTTGACGTCGACACGCTGTTCGAGAAGCGGATCGTCAAGTCGCGCACGGTGCCCGTGAAGGTGCTCGGCGACGGCGACCTCACGAAGTCGCTGACGGTGAAGGTCGACAAGGCGTCGGAGTCGGCCAAGGCGAAGATCGAGGCTGTCGGAGGGACGGTCGAGACGCTGTGATCAATGCAATCGCGAATGCGTTCCGCATACCGGAGCTTCGCCGCAAGATACTCTTCACGCTCGCGATGATCGGACTGTACCGGGTCGGCGCGCATATCCCCGTGCCCGGTGTGAACGTGAGCGCGATCTCGGAGCAGGTGCAGAGCACCGCTGCCCTCGGCCTGCTGAACCTCTTCTCGGGCGGCGCGCTCGAGAAGTTCGCGGTCTTCTCGTTGGGCATCATGCCCTATATCACGTCCTCGATCATCATGCAGCTGCTGCAGGGAGTCGTTCCCAAGTTCGAGCGGTGGTCGAAGGAAGGGGAGACCGGCCAGCGCAAGATCACTCAGATCACCCGCTACATGACGCTCGGCATCGCGCTGCTGCAGTCGCTCGGCTTCCTGTCGATCTTCCGTCAGACGCTGCAGATGGAACTCACATTCGTGTACGGCTTCGTCATCGTCATCACGCTCATCGCGGGTACCGCCTTGATCATGTGGATGGGCGAGCTCATCACCCAGCGCGGTATCGGCAACGGCATGTCCCTGTTGATCTTCGCCAGCATCGTCGCCCGCTTCCCCGAGACGGTCATCTCGTCGATCCAGCTGGGCAATCCCCTCATGGTCGTGCTGCTCCTGGTGATCACCGTCGCGGTGGTAGCCGCGATCGTGACGATGGAGCGTGCCCAGCGGCGGGTACCGGTCCAGTACGCGAAGCGCGTCGTGGGGCGCAAGGTCTACGGCGGTTCCGGGACATACATCCCGTTCAAGCTCAACGCCGCGAACGTCGTCCCCATCATCTTCGCCTCGGCGATCCTGTTCTTCCCCTCGCAGTTGCTGGCGCTGTGGCCGGGCGCTCCTGACGCTATCCGCAACGTCGGCAACATGCTGGCCTCGGGGTGGCTGCACAACGTGCTGTACTTCGTGCTGATCATCTTCTTCACGTACTTCTACACGGCGCTGATCTTCAACCCGATCGACCTCGCCAACAACCTGCGCAAGAACGGCGGGTTCATCCCCGGCGTGCGTCCCGGATCGGCGACCGTTCGCTACATCGAGAACGTCATCAACCGACTGACGCTTCCGGGTGCGGTCTTCCTTGCGACGATCGCCATCGGGCCGACGCTTCTGTTCGGCGTCACCGAGGTGCCGTTGCTCGAGGCGTTCGGCGGAACGTCCATCCTCATCATGGTCGGCGTTGCGCTCGAGACAATGACGCAGCTGGAGAGCCAGCTGAAGATGCGTCACTACGAGGGCTTCTTCAAGTAGGCATCATTCGGGAGGACAGTCGATGAACCTCGTGCTTCTCGGCGCGCCGGGCGCCGGCAAGGGAACGCAGGCCGAGCGCATCATCGAGACGTGGGGTCTCGCGCACATCTCGACCGGTGACATCCTTCGCAAGGCGGTCGCCGATGCGACGCCGCTCGGTCTCGAGGCGAAGCGATACATGGACGCTGGGGAGCTCGTGCCCGACGAGGTCGTGATCGGCCTCGTGAAGGAGCGGCTGCAGCAACCCGACACACAGAAGGGGTTCATCCTCGACGGGTTCCCCAGGACGGTCGTGCAGGCCGAGGAGCTGGACACAGCGCTCGCCTCGCTGGACAAGCAGATCGACTCCGCGGTGGCCATCGTGGTCGATCCCGAGGTGATCGTGGCAAGGCTCACGTCTCGTCGCACGTGTCGCGCGTGCGGGAAGATAACGACCGTCTCGGCTCTGGCCGACGGCGCATGCCCGGCGTGCGGGGGCGAAGTCTACCAGCGCGACGACGACAACGAGGCGACGGTGCGCAACCGTCTCGACGTCTACGAGCGGTCGACCGCGCCGCTCATCGACCACTACCGCTCGGCGGGCGTGCTCGCCGAGATCGACGGCGACAGGCCGGTCGACGAGGTCTTCGACGACGTCAGGGCCGTCCTGGAGGGCTAGCCATCAGGCAGTGATAGTCCAGAAATCACCCGCCGAGATCGAGATCATGCGAGAGGCCGGGCGGATCACCGCCCGGGCTCTCCGTCTTGTTGGACAGGCCGTGCGCGTGGGAGCGCGGACCCGCGAGCTCGACGAGATCGCCGAGGCGGCGATCCGGGAAGAAGGCGCGGTCCCGGCATTCCTCGGCTACCAGGGCTTTCCGGCAAGCATCTGCTCATCGCTCAACGAACAGGTCGTGCACGGCATACCCGGCTCGGTGAAGCTCAAAGAAGGCGACATCGTCTCCGTCGACATCGGTACGATCCTCGACGGGTACTACGGGGACGCGGCACGCACGTTCGCCGTCGGTCGTGTGGGCGAGGCGGCGAACCGGCTGCTCGAGGCGACGAAGCGCTCGCTTCACGCGGGCATCGAACAGTGCGTGGTGGGCAACCGCCTCTCCGACATCTCGCATGCCGTGCAAACGACAGCCGAGAGCGCAGGGTTCTCCGTCGTGAAGGAGTATGTAGGCCACGGAATCGGTCGCGAGATGCACGAGGAGCCGCAGATACCCAACTACGGTCCGGCCGGCAAAGGTCCCGAGCTCAAGCAGGGGATGGTCTTCGCGATCGAGCCGATGGTGAACGCCGGAGGCGCGGCGGTCGAGTCACTGTCGGACGGTTGGACCGTTGTGACGACAGACCGCTCGCTCTCGGCGCACTTCGAGCACACCGTCGCCGTCACGGCCGACGGTCCGCTCGTGCTCACGACGGAGTGATGGGCGAGGCAGAAGACCCGATGGGTGGGGCCGATGCGATACGGGGGATGGGACAGAAACTCCATGGGACAGAAACTCCTGGACGCTCCGGAGAATGCTCGTTTATACTACTCATTTGCGACTTCGTACGATCAGGGAGACGACTGTTTGACCAAACGCGAAGACTCCATCGAGATGGAAGGCACAGTGGTCGAACCGCTGCCGAACGCGATGTTCCGCGTTGAGCTGGACAACGGCCACAAGGTGCTGGCGCACATCTCGGGCAAGATGAGGATGCACTACATCCGCATCCTACCGGGCGACAAGGTCGTCGTGGAGCTCTCTCCCTACGATCTCACACGAGGTCGGATCACGTACCGCTACAAGTAGGGTGCGTTCGACGAGGTGTGGGGGACACACCCGGCTCCGTGTGAAGGCCGACCTGACAAGACACGCCTGCGGCTGGGCGAGGAGATAGAGCAAGAAGGCACCGAAAGGGAATCCGATGAAGGTACGACCCTCGGTCAAGAGAATGTGCGACAAGTGCAAGATCATCCGCCGCCACGGACGGGTCTACGTGATCTGTAGCAACCCGCGACACAAGCAGCGGCAGGGCTAGGCAGGAGGACAAGCATTGGCCCGTATCACAGGCGTCGACCTCCCGCGTGAGGAGGAGGAGCTTCAGGCCGCGGTGGACGCGCGCCCTGCGGCTGTTGGATGCGGAGGCGTCGGGGG
>CAYWCB010000157.1:0-4957 GCA_964456615.1 uncultured Eubacteriales bacterium
TTCGGCTCGGGGGAGGGCACGACCCGACGCCACTCCTCACCGTCCGGCCGAAACGTCCATCCCTTCTCTGCGGCGAGCGCATCCGCATGTTCCCTGTCGTATCCCGGGCCCACGAACTTCGTCGGGTTCGAGAACGCCGGGTCGGCCGAGTCGACCTCGACCATGGTGAGCACCGTCGCGAACGGCCGCTCCTCGGGAAGCAGGTTCCCGAGCTCCTGCTCGATGAGGTAGCCGATCATGCCCTCGGTCTGCGCGCCGAGCACATCGAGCGGGAACGTGCCGGCCTCGTCGTACGCGGCGGCCTGCAGCGCGAGGAGGCCCACCTGCGGCCCGTTGCCGTGCGAGATCACCAGTTCGTGCTTCTCGCCCACGGGCACGAGCGCCCTGGCGGCCACGCGCACGTTCTCCCGCTGCGCCTCGGCGGTCATCGGCTCGCCGCGACGCAACAGGGCGTTCCCACCCAGGGCGACGACGACTCTCATGGCGACCCGGCTCCTCGGACCCCTCAGTCGCCGATCGTGGCGACCATGACCGCCTTGATCGTGTGCATGCGGTTCTCGGCCTGGTCCCAGACGATGGAGTGCTCCGACTCGAAGACCTCGTCGGTGACTTCCATTCCGTTCATGCCGTACTTCCGGTAGATCTCC
This sequence comes from uncultured Eubacteriales bacterium, assembly GCA_964456615.1. GTDB lineage: Bacteria > Actinomycetota > Coriobacteriia > Anaerosomatales > CAVRZR01 > CAVRZR01. Next base: position 648 of record CAYWCB010000157.1, read on the forward strand.
TCGCCTACGGAGGTCTCTCTGTCGTGGAAGGCCGGCAGGCAGTGCATGAATTTCACGCCAGGATCGCCCGTCCTGGCAATGACTTCGGCGTTCACCTGGTAGGGGGCGAGCAGCTCGATCCGCTCGGCCCACACCGACTTGTCTTCACCCATCGAGACCCATACGTCCGCGTACAGGAAGTCGACGCCGGCGACTCCTTCGTCGATGTGGTCGGTCAGGACGAGTCGCGCACCCGTCTCGGCGGCTATCGCGCGACACGTCTCTGCGAGCGTTTCCTCGGGCCACAGCTGCTTCGGAGCGCACAGACGCACGTCCATCCCGAGCTTGCAGCCGGCGACCATGAGCGAGTTCGCCACGTTGTTTCGAGCATCTCCCATGTAGCAGTAGGAGATCTCGCCGAAGGGCTTGCCCGAGTGTTCGATCATCGTGAGCACGTCGGCGAGCGCCTGAGTGGGGTGCGCCTCGTCGGTGAGCCCGTTCCATACGGGCACGCCCGCGTACTCGGCGAGGGTCTCGACCGTTTCCTGGGCGAAGCCCCGGTACTGGATGCCGTCGTACACCCTGCCGAGCACGCGGGCGGTGTCCTTCATCGACTCCTTGTGACCGATCTGGCAGCCGACAGGATCCAGGTAGGTGACGTGCGCACCCTGGTCATACGCGGCCACCTCGAAGGCGATGCGCGTCCGCGTCGACGTCTTCTCGAAGATGAGCGCGACGTTCTTGCCTCTCAGATGCTGTTCTTCGCGACCTTCTCTCTTGGCGGCCTTGAGCTCCGCCGAAAGCTCGAGCAGGTATCGGATCTCTTCGGGCGCGAAGTCCAGCAGTCTCAGCAGGCTCCGTCCACGCAGTTCTCCCGCCATTCGTACGCCTCGCCTTCCAGATAGAGCACAGCCGGTGCCGAGACGATCACCGCGGCAGCGGTACCCCGTAGCTTCTCACCCTGCGAGGACTCTGCCTAGCGTGCAGATCGCGGGCGCGACGCGCGGGGGCGGACCATCTGGGACAATCGAGCCCGTGCCGAGAGTGCTGGAGAGGTGACAGGACGGCCATGTCCGCGAGTGCCCGGGGCCTCCGCGTCCCCGAGACCCATGTGCCCGCACGCGGAGACCTTCCCGCCTACACGCTGCGTATGAGCACGCGGGCCCGACGCGTGCGCCTCACCGTCACACCACGCGACGGTCTCGTGGTGGTCGTCCCTGCGACGATGAGCGGTTTCGATCCGTCCGACGTGCTGCGACAGCGCCGCGACTGGATCGCCGACGCCCACGCACACTTCGCCGAGCGCCGTTCGGCACTGCTCGCAGGCGCGGATGCGCTCCTGCCCAGCGACGTCGTCTTCCCGGCAACAGGCGAGCGCTGGGGCATCGAATACCGCCACAACGGGACCCGCGGCGTGCGCACGAGGACCAGTGGGGACGTGCTCGTCGCGCGCGGTCCCGTAGATGACGCCGAAGCGTGCCTTACTTCGCTGCGCCGATGGCTCCACCGCGCCGCCGCCGAGCGCCTCCTTCCGTGGCTTGCCGCAGAATCGGCACGAACCGGGCTCGCCTACGAGCGCGCATCCGTCCGGGGCCAGCGCACCCGATGGGGCGGCTGTTCGTCACTGGGCTCGATCACGCTGAATCGCTGTCTCGTCTTCCTGCCCGCCGAGCTCGTGCACGCGGTCATCCTGCACGAGCTCGTCCACCTTCGGTACCCCAACCACTCGAGCGCGTTCTGGAAGCACCTCTCCGATCTCGACCCACATGCTTCCGCGCACCGCGGGGCCATCGCGCAGGCATGGGACGCAGTTCCGCCGTGGGCGGAACCGTAGCAGGCTCGGCCCACGGCGGACGGCCAGAGCATGCCTGGGGCCCGCGCGAGTGCGCCCGATTGCGCCGCAGCCGACAGCATCAGCCTTCCGACGGGAACAGCTCGCGAAGGTGCTCCTCGGCTTCGGTCGAGAGGTTCGTCTTGATCACGGTCGCCCTGGTGCCGGCGATCTCGGCCTCGACCTTGTCCGGCGTCGACGTGCCGACCAGCATGAAGACGCCCGCCTGTCCGGGCTTGATCTTCTCGGCCGTCTCTTTGATGAATGAGTCGTCGATGCCCACATCGCTCATCTTGCCTCCGATGGCCCCGCTTGCCGCGCCGATCGCCGCGCCGAGCCACGGCATCCAGAAGATGAGTCCGATGAGCATTCCCCAGAAGGCGCCTGAAAGCGCGCCCGCAGCCGCGAGGTTCAGGCCCTGGTGGATCTTGGTCTTCCCGTCGGGGGTGCGCACGACCTTCACGACGTCCCGCAGGCCGATGATCTGCTCCTTGCTCATCTGCTGGAGCTTGGCGGTGAAACCGTCCGCGTCCATCTCGTTCTCGAATCCGAGCACTATCAGCTGGGCCATGCGAGTTCCCTTCCGTAGGGGTCCCGTAGGGGCTCGGACAACAGCGACGGCGCCCGATCGGAGCCGTCACATTCTAGGGTACCCATTCCTACCCGGCAGCCAGCCGGGCGTGTGCCCCTCCGGTCGGTCCGGATCGCCGCTCTCCCCTAGGTCTTGGCGGAGAAGTGCGCCCCCAGCGCGGCGGCGAGCGCCGGCATCGTGGGCTCCTGAGCCTCGACGTCCGGTTCGAACCCCCGCTTCCTGAGCGCGGCGGTGGTCACCGGTCCTATGCTCGCGACCACGAGCCGCTCCATCCGGCGAGCGGCGTCGAGACCCACCCGGTCGAGGAGCTCGATGAAGTTGCGAACCGTCGAACCGCTCGTGAACGTAACCACGTCGATGTCTCCGGTGCGTATGCGGTCGAGCACGGCGTGATCCGGGTCGGCCGGCATCGTGCGGTAGACCGGCACAACGTCGACCTCGCATCCGATCTCGCGGAGCGTCTCGGGCAGGACCTCGCGCGCCTCGAGCGCGCGGGGTATGAGGATGCGGCACCCGGGGCCCACGCCATGCTCGCGGAACGCATCGGCGAGGCCCTCGCCGCGGAACTCACTGGGAACGAGGTCTACGCGCACGCCGGCATCCTGGAGACGAGCAGCCGTCGCGGAACCCACCACCGCGACCTTCGCGCCTGAGGAGGCGAGACGCTCGGCCGGATCGAGACCGTGCTCGAGCACGCGCGCGAGGAAGCGATCCACACCATTCGTCGACGTGAGCACGACCCAGTCGTAGTCCGAGAGGTGTGCGATCGCGATGTCGACCTGTCCCCAGTCCTCGGGCTCTACGATCGCGATCACAGGAAGCGCGAGGACCTCGGCGCCCAGAGCCTCGAGCGGTTCCACGAGCGCGTCAGCCTGCTCGCGCGTACGCGTGACGATCACCGAGCGGCCCTCGAGCGGACGCATGGGATCGTGCGCTGGAGTCACGACCATACCACCCTCCCGTGAGCACGGGTCTCGACCTCGCAGGCGAAGACGCGTATCAGCGCGTCCGAACGACGCGCCCGTCCCATGCTATGTCTTGAGCAGCCCGTCAACGTCCTCGGCGCCGCGGATCTCCTCGAGGATCGCATCCGCGCCAAGCCCGAGCAGCCGCTCAACCATGGCTTCCCCGAGGGCGACGGGCTCGCCGGCATCCCCGCACATCTGCTGACGGACGATCGTCGTACCGTCGACCGATCCGACCATCGCGTCCATCGTGAGCGTGCCTTCTTCGTATCGAGCGTACGCTCCGATGGGCACCTGGCAGCCGCCTTCGAGCCTGCGCATCACGACGCGCTCGGACGTCACGCACTCCATCGTTTCGGGATGTCCGATCTGCTCGCACACATGGCGCATGAACTCGTCGTCGTCGCGGATCTCGATACCGATGGCGCCTTGCCCTACCGCCGAGACCATCTGCCTCGTGGGGATGTAGTGCGTGATGCGCTCACCCCACCCCATGCGGGTGATGCCGGCGGCTGCGAGGATGACGGCGTCGAGTTCGCCTTGCTCGGCTTTGCGCATCCGCGTGTCGAGGTTGCCGCGAACATCGACGATCTCCAGGTCCGGCCTGAGCGCCACGACCTGCGAACGACGACGAAGAGAGGACGTACCGAGACGTGCGCCCTTGGGCAACGAGTCGAGGTCGTGGCCGGCGCCGGACACGATGACGTCGCGCGGGTCGACCCGCTCGGGCATGGCAGCGATGTAGAGGCCCCCCGGAAGCTCGGTGGGCACGTCCTTCATCGAATGGACCGCGAGATCGACGCGACCCGCCGAGAGCTCGACCTCGATCTCCTTGGTGAACAGCCCCTTGCCGCCCACTTTGGCAAGTGGAACATCCAGGATCTTGTCTCCTGTCGTCTTGATGATCTTCAGGGAGACGGGCAGTCCGGTGATTGCCTCGACC
>CAYWCB010000158.1:0-4956 GCA_964456615.1 uncultured Eubacteriales bacterium
AGGGGCCGGTGCGCGCGTTCATCCCCCCGTCGATCGACCCGCTCAGCCCGAAGAACGCGCCGATGATGGAGGCCGCGTGGCGCGGCGTCCTGTCGCCATTCGACGTGGACCCGGACCGCCCGCTCATCACACAGGTCTCGCGGTTCGACCCGTGGAAGGACCCCCTGGGCGTGATCGACGCGTTCCGGTTGATCCGTCGCGAGATCTCGGACGCGCAGCTCGTGATGGTGGGCTCGCTCGCTCACGACGAGATCCGCTATGAGACGGGACGGGGCATCGTGAGGCCGACGAACAGGGCAGGCGGCCTGGAGGGCGGCATGACGAACGGCGAGCCGCTCGTGCTCCGTGCCGCCATCAAGCCCATCCCGACGCTCATGAGGCCCCTCGCGAGCATCGACATCGACACGCTCGAGGGAATCGACGCCTCACGCGAGCGCTCTGACGTGTGCGCGGTGCCGGCCGCCGCAATCGTCGCGGAGGCGGAAGTCGCGATGGTGCTCGCGGACGCGTACCTCGAGAAGTTCGGCGAGGACGCGATCGACGACATCAGGGGCGCGCTCGATGCGTATCGCGCTAGGATCGCCAGATGACGGACGCGGTACCGCCCGGTCACGTCTTCCTGGTCGGCTTCATGGGCGCCGGCAAGTCCACCGTCGGCGCGATCCTGGCGGACAAGCTTGGCCGGAGGTTCGTGGACCTGGACGCCGAGATCGAGAAGGCCGACGGAAGACCGGTGGCGCAGATCTTCGCCGAGCAGGGCGAGGAGGTGTTCCGTGCCCTGGAATCCGAGGCGCTGGCTCGACTGGCCGACGAGGAGCCACTGGTCGTCGCCTGCGGCGGAGGTATCGTTCTGCGCGCGGTGAACCGCCGACTCCTGAAAGAGCTCGGAACTGTCGCGTACCTAGAGGTGACGGCGGGGGAAGCCCTGGCGCGCATCGGCGACGTGGAGGGACGGCCTTTGCTCGCGGCCGGTGACCCGTCGGCTGCAGCGGCGCTCCTGGACGCGAGGCTCGCCCTGTACAGAGCGGCGGCCGACATCACGATCGACACCGACGCGAGCGAGCCGGCCGAGCTCGCGGCGGCGCTGGCCGATGCGCTCGCTCACGGTGGCGGGTCGCGATGACATCGCCGGTAGCGGTCCCCGTACCCGTCGAGGGACATCCCTACGAGGTGCTGGTTGGCGAGGGGCTGCTCGTGGAGTCGGGCGAGCGGATCCGAGTTCTCACGCAGGCTCGACGCGCCGCCATCATCACGGACGCGAATGTGGCCGCGTTGTACCTGCAGACCGTGCGAGAGTCCCTTGCCCGAGCCGGGCTCGAGACAGAGGACGTCGTCGTTCCCGCGGGCGAGGGATCGAAGTCCTGGGAGATGGCGGGACGAGTGCTGGAGGCTCTCGCTCGGGCGGGCCTGGACCGCACCGACGCCGTCGTGGCCCTCGGCGGGGGAGTCGTCGGTGACCTCGCTGGATTCGCTGCCGCTACGTACCTGCGCGGTGTGGCCTTCGCGCAACTGCCGACGACCCTACTGGCACAGGTGGATTCCTCGGTCGGCGGCAAGACAGGCGTCGACCTGATCGCCGGGAAGAACCTCGCGGGAGCGTTCAAGCAGCCGTTCGTCGTGCTCGCGGATACGGACACGCTTGCGACGCTCCCCGTGAGCGAGTGGCAGAGCGGTCTGGCCGAGGTGGCGAAGGTCGCCGTGCTCGACGGGGACGAGATGCTCGACTGGCTGGAGCGCTCAGCGGCGGGACTTGCGGCGAGGGGTTCCGCGCTCGCAGGCGAAGCGGTGCGTCGCTGCGTCGCCTTCAAGGCGCGCATCGTGGGAGAGGACGAGTGCGAGTCAGGCCTCAGGGAATGCCTGAACTACGGCCACACGCTCGGCCATGCCCTCGAGAAGGTCGCGGGTTACGGCGAGATCCCGCACGGGGTGGCCGTCGCCGAGGGAATCCGGTTCGTGTCGCGCCTTGCCGTCGACGCCGTCGGCGCTTCGCCTGTCTTCGCCGACCGGCAGGGACGCTTGCTGGATGCGCTGGGCATCCCGCGCGTCTCGGGCACGTTCGACGCGGACGAGCTCAGGGCGGCGATCTCCTCGGACAAGAAGGCACGGGCCGGCACGCCGAGGTTCGTTCTGGCAAACGCGCCGGGCTCGTGGCAGGTCTTGGCGGTCGCCGAAGACCTGCTCGCGAAGCACCTGACGGAGTTCGCCGAGGGATGTCGCTCGACCGGACCGCGCGGGGAGGAGTCGTCATGATACGCGTCCTGGTGCTCAGCGGACCCAACTTGAACCTGCTCGGCAGCCGCGAGCCGGAGGTCTACGGCGCGACCACGATGGCCGACATCGAGCGACTCGTCTCGGCGCGCGCGGCAGAGCTCGGCGCCGAGGCGGACTTCCTCCAATCGAACCACGAGGGTGAGCTCGTGGATGCCGTGCAAGCCGCGTCGGGCGTCTTTGATGCGATCGTCTTCAACCCTGGCGCGTTCACGCACTACTCGTATGCGCTGCGGGACGCGGTCGCAGCGGTCCCCGTGCCCGTGATCGAGGTGCACCTGAGCAACATCGCCGCGAGGGAGCCGTTCCGGCGCGAGAGCGTCATCGCCCCGGCGTGCCGCGGGCAGATTGCCGGCTTCGGGGCGCACTCGTACGTCCTCGGGCTCGAAGCGGCGCTGGACGCGGTAGCGCCCGAGGGGGCATCGGGGGAGGCAGGCGCAACGGCGAGGGACCGATCCGACACCGGCTCAGGGAATGCGGGATCGTGAATCCGGCGCGGCGCCTTGGCGCCATCCGCGCGGTCATGGACACCGAAGGCGTCGAAGCTCTCGTCGTCGCGGCGCCCGCGAACGTCATCTACCTCACGGGGTTCGAGGGTGTCTTCGACGAGGAGCCCTCCGCGGTGTGCGTCATCACCCAAGACGGTGCACACGTGCACGTCGATTCCCGCTACGTGGAGGCCGCGAGCAACGCGGCCGAGTCGGGACCGTGGTCGGTCGTCGGCCCGTCGCCGGACGCGTGGGAGAGCGCGCTCGCTGCGCTGGATGCCGATCGCGTCGAGGCGTTCGGCCTCGAGTCATCCGTCCCGCACGCGCGATTCGTCAAGGTCGCCAAGGACCGGGAGGAAAGGGTCCGCGAAGTCAATGGCTGGGTCGAGCGCATGCGGGTCGTCAAGGAGAGCGAGGAGATCGAGCGTATCGCTCGCGCGGCCAAGCTCGCAGACGCGGCATTCGAGCACGTGCTGGGCTTCGTCGGAGCTGGCCGCACCGAGTCCGAGATCGCTCTCGAACTCGAGCTGTTCATGCGGCGCAACGGATCTGATGGCGTCGCATTCCCCTCCATCGTGGCGGGCGGCCCGAACGGCTCGAAGCCGCACGCGAGGGCAGGCGGACGCGAGCTCGAATACGGCGACTTGGTGACGATGGACTTCGGCGCGAGAGTGGACGGGTACTGCTCGGACATGACGCGCACCGTGGCGGTCGGCTCGATCGATGCCGAGCGCCGTGGCATCTACGATGCGGTGCTTTCGGCGAACGAGGCGGGGCTTGCCGCGGTCCGTGCGGGGAGGACCGGGGCGGAGATGGACGCCGATGCGAGGCGGGTCATCGAGGACGCCGGCTTCGGGGAGCACTTCGGTCATGGACTCGGGCACGGCGTGGGAATCGTGGTGCACGAAGCGCCGAGTGTCGGCCCGAGAGGAAGGGAGCCGATCCCGCTCGGCGCGGTGATCACGGTGGAGCCGGGAGTCTACGTGCCTGGCGTGGGCGGTGCTAGAATCGAGGACTTGGTGACGGTCGGCGAGGACGGTCCTGTCGTCCTCAGTCACGCGCCGAAGCAGCTCATCGAGGTCTAGAGCAAGACTCAGAGCAAGGCCTAGGGCAACCGCCCAGGCATCGGCTGCGGCAACACAGCAGGTGGATGCAGGCAAGCGAGGACGCGGAAAGGACGCGGAGCATGGCCGTCTCCACGAACAACTTCAAGAACGGTATGTGCATCATCTACGACGGCAAGCGCTGGATCATCGTCGAGTTCCAGCACGTGAAGCCGGGAAAGGGCGGAGCGTTCGTGAGGACGAAGCTCAAAGAGCTCACCACCGGGCGCGTCGTCGATGTCACCTTCCGCGCAGGAGAGAAGGTCGACGACGTTCGTGTCGAGACGAAGCGCATGCAGTACCTGTATCACGACGGCGCGAGCTACCACTTCATGGACACGTCCACCTACGAGCAGGTCGAGCTCGACGAAGGCTTCGTCGGTGACGCAGCGAAGTGGCTCAAGGAGAACGACGAGGTCGAGATGATGACCGCCGATGGCGAGAACATGGGCGTCGAGCCGCCGATGTTCGTCGAGCTCGAGGTGGTCGAGACCGAGCCTGGCTTCAAGGGGGACACGGTGCAAGGAGGCACGAAGGCCGCGACTCTGGAGACCGGCGCGGTGGTGCAGGTCCCGATGTTCGTCGAGACGGGCGACAAGCTCAAGATCGATACGCGGGACGGACGGTACGTGACTCGCGTGCAGTGATCTGAGTCTGCATCGGTCGGATGCGTGCGAGGTACGCCGACCGCCCTGTGAGGGGTTCGAACGATCGGTCCGGCGATCGCACCTGCGGACCGGACCGTCGTCTATACTGTACGTTCAGCTTCCGTCAGCAGCAGGATCCGGCTGCCGCACACCAGCACGAGAGGTAGGCCATGCGTCCCGTACACATCACCGACACGACGCTGCGCGACGCGCACCAGTCGCTGTGGGCCACACGCATGCAGATCGGCGACATGCTGCCGATCCTGTCAAAGATGGACTCCGTGGGCTACTGGTCGCTCGAGGTCTGGGGAGGGGCGACGTTCGACGCCGCACTGCGCTTCCTCGACGAGAACCCGTGGGAGCGGTTGCGCGTTATCAAGAAGCACTGCCCGAAGACTCCTCTGCAGATGCTGCTGCGCGGCCAGAACCTCGTCGGCTACAGGCACTACA
>CAYWCB010000159.1:0-4942 GCA_964456615.1 uncultured Eubacteriales bacterium
ATTGACGAACGATACGCCGATGCCGGATTCGGATTCGCCGACTGTACACTCCTCGCGACCTGTGAACAGCAGCGCACGGCTCGTATCCTGACATTCGACCGCCGCCTCGCTGCCTACAAGCCTACGTTCGCTCCCGGGCTCGAACTGCTGCCGTAGGCAGCGGGACACCTCGACGCGCTACAATCCATCCTCGGCGCCCCTCGGCACCGTGCTCGCTTGATCGGACGTCATCTGCATGCGCACGAAACTCGAACAGATCCTCGCCGCCTACGAGGCGCTCACCGAGCGCCTCGGCGATCCTGCCGTGCTCGCGGACCAGAAGGAATACGCGCGGCTGGCCAAGGAGCACCGCTCGCAGACGCCGCTCGCCGCTGCTGCGCGCGAGTACGTCGGCCTCGCGGACGAGCTCGACGCGGCGAAGGAGATGCTGCGCACGGAGACCGATCCCGATCTCAAGGACATGGCCGCCGAGGAGGTCCGCGACCTCGAGGCGCGCCTCCCCGAGATGGAAGACGAGCTCAAGGTGATGCTGCTCCCGGGTGACCCCAACGACGAGAAGGACATCATCGTCGAGATCCGCGCCGGTGCAGGCGGCGACGAGGCAGCGATCTTCGCGGGAGACCTGCGCCGCATGTACACGCGCTTCGCCGAGTCGCAGCGCTGGAAGGTCGAGGACATCGACTCGAGCGAGAGCGAGGCCGGCGGCTTCAAGGAGGTCTCGTTCCGCGTGCGCGGCGACAAGGTCTACTCCAAGATGAAGTTCGAATCTGGGGTGCACCGCGTGCAGCGCGTGCCGGTGACCGAGTCGCAGGGCCGCATCCACACGTCGACGGCGACAGTCGCCGTACTTCCGGAGGCCGACGAGGTCGAGGTAGACATCAACCCGAACGACCTTCGGATCGACGTCTTCCGCTCGAGCGGCCCCGGCGGGCAGTCCGTGAACACGACAGACTCGGCGGTGCGCATCACGCACCTGCCGACCGGGCTCGTCGTCCAGTCGCAGAACCAGAAGAGCCAGCTCCAGAACCGCGAGGAGGCGATGCGCGTGCTGCGCGCGCGCCTCTACGAGCAGGAGCTGGAACGCCAGCAGGCCGAGCTCGGCGCGCAGCGCCGGAGCCAGATCGGCTCGGGCGACAGAAGCGAGAAGATCCGGACCTACAACTTCCCGCAGGACCGGGTGACCGATCACCGCATCGGGCTGACGGTGCACAATCTCCCGGCGATCATGATGGGCGAGATCGGCGACATCATCGAGACCCTCGTTGCCGCCGACCGCGCCGAGCGGCTCGCTGCGGCAGTCTAGCGTGAGCGAGGTCGGGGCACGGGACGCGGGCATCCGGCGTGGTGTGCGGCGAGGGACGGCGAACCGACGGTGACCGACACCCGCGTCTGGACGGTGCGCGAAGCGCTCGCGTGGACGAAGGAGTACCTGGCCTCCAAGAACGACCCCTCCCCTCGGACGAGCGCAGAGTGGCTGCTCTCGGCGGTGACCGGGCTCTCTCGCATCGAACTCTATGCCCATAGCGATCGTCCGCTCACGACGGAGGAGCGTTCGCGTCTGCGCGGGAGCGTGAAGAGGCGAGCCAAGGGCGAACCGCTCCAGTACGTCACGGGCGAGATGCCCTTCCGCCACCTCGTGGTGCGCGTGGAGCAGGGTGTGCTCATCCCTCGACCGGAGACGGAAGTGCTCGTCGAGGAGGGTCTGAAGGCCATCGAGCACCTTGAGTCGCCCGTCGTTCTCGATCTGTGTTGCGGCTCCGGATGTGTCGCGCTGTCCATCGCACAGGAGGTGCCAACGGCCGAGGTCTGGGCGACCGACATCTCGCCTCCGGCGTGCGCGTGCACGCGCACGAACGCCGAGCGTCTGCGACTCGGCGAGCGGGTGCGGGTGGTCGAGAGCGACCTGTTCGAAGGCCTGGCCGAAGGGTTGCGCGAGGAGTTCCATCTCGTGATCGCGAACCCACCCTACGTGTCGAGCGAGGACCTCGCGTCGCTCCCCGCGGAAGTCGGGGGATTCGAGCCGGGACTCGCGCTGGATGGCGGTGCGGACGGCCTGAGCGTCGCTCGGCGTATCTGGCAAGAGGCCGTCGAGTGGCTCCGTCCCGGCGGTGCGATCGCATTGGAACTCCACGAGGCATGCGTGCGCACGGCCGCCGCGGAGGTAGTAGAGTGGTACGAAGAGGTCCAGGTCGTACCCGACCTCACCGGCAGGGATCGCGTTCTGGTTGCGTCGGCTCCTGAAGCCGGCCCGGAACGCGCCGACGAAGGAGGCGCTGGCGATGTCCAAGGTCTACCGCGTTGATCCGGAGAACCCCAACCCAGAAGTGGTCAATCTCGCCGCCACGGTGCTTCGTGCCGGCGGGATCATCGTGTTCCCCACCGAGACCGTGTACGGTCTCGGTGCGCTGGCCGACTCCTGCTTCGGTCCGCACGAGCTGTTCGAGATCAAGGTCCGTCCGAGCACGCTTCCGATCCCCCTGCTGGTGGAGACGGAGGACGCGCTCGACATCTACGGGGTCGAGGTCCCCGAGTACGCGCATGCGCTCGCGTGCGAGTTCTGGCCGGGTGCGCTCACGCTCATCGTGAAAGCATCCGATGCAGTACCTAGGGACTTCCGTGCCCCCGACGGATCGATCGGCGTTCGCAGCCCCGACCACGAGGTCGTCATGCAGCTCATCCAGGCAGCAGGTGGACCGCTTTTTGCGACATCGGCGAACACGCACGGCAACCCGGCGCCGGGCTCGTTCGACGAGATCGAGCAGCGGATCATCAGTCACGCCGACGTGGTGATCGACGGAGGCGAGACGGAGCACCAGATTCCATCGACGGTGGTCGACTGCACCGGTCTAGAGCCGCGGATCGTCCGCGAAGGCGCGATCGAGGCGGACCGCATCATGACCGTGGCCACCATGAAGTCCGCGGAGGCATAGCGACATCTTGTCGCCTGGGGCCGAACGAAGTCCCGGCGGCGGCCCGTCGTGCAAGGTATGGCGAACGTGAGTGGACTCGTGACAGGCCGACAACACCCAACCCGCAGCGCCCCCGATCCCCGACGGACAGGGCGCTTCGTGCGCGGCACGCTCTGGGTGTCCGCGCTTCTTTGTGCGGCGGCTGTAGCCCCGCCTTCTGCCGCCGCGTCGGGATCGGGCGAGTTCGACGGCGTCATCATCGGGCTGCAGCCGTCCGCGACTGGTGCTCAGGTCGCGCGTGCCGTCAAGGAGGCATCCGTCACGGTCGAGTACGCCGTGCCGGGAGCACGCACCATGCTGGTCCACGGTCGGCCCGGAGTGAGCGACGAGTCGCTCGCGGCGCTCATCACCCGCATGCCCGGCGTGCGATATGCCGAGCCCAACGGACGCGTTCACTCACTCGTCACGCCGAACGACCCCAACTACTCACAGCAGTGGGGACTCCCGGCCGTGAACGCTCCGGCTGCGTGGGACGGCGCGCGCGGTTCCTCGGCTGTCCTTGTCGCGGTGGTCGATACGGGCGTCTATCTCACGCACCCGGACCTCTCGGCGGTCCTGGATACGGCGAACGACTGGGACTACGTGAACGACGACGCCGACGCAAGCGACGACGCAGGCCATGGGACCCACGTCGCAGGCATCGTCGGCGCGATCACCAACAATTCGCTAGGGGTGGCGAGCGTTGCGGGCTTCGGGCCGCAGGGCCAAACCGGCGGCGTGAGGATCCTGCCGGTGAAGGTGCTGGGCAGCAACGGCGGTGGGTATGCCTCCGACGTCGCTCTGGGAATCAGATGGGCCGCCGACCGCGGCGCTCGCGTCATCAATCTGAGCCTGGGCGGCGAATCGCCGAGCACCACGATGCAGGAGGCTGTCGCATATGCGCGCTCGGCCGGCTGCATCTTGGCAGCGGCGGCGGGCAACGATGGTAGGGCCGCGATCAACTACCCGGCTGGGGATACGGGAGTGATCGGCGTCGCGGCCATAGACAGCTCACTCCAGAAAGCCGACTTCTCCAACACTGGACCGCACGTCGACATCGCCGCCCCCGGTGCATCGATCCTGTCGACGTACTGGTCGAGCGGTGAAGGGACTTCGTACGCGAACATGGGCGGGACCTCGATGGCGACGCCGTTCGTCGCGGGGGCCGCCGCGCTTCTCTTCTCGGCCGACCCGACGCTCACCGCTGATGAGGTGGAGAGCGCGCTCCTCACGTCGGCGACCGATGCAGGCGCTCCCGGGCGTGACGACTCCTACGGTGCGGGGATTCTGAATGTCTTCGGAGCCGTGGACAGCGTGATGGGACACGACTGGCTACCGCCCACCACGAACGCGACGCTTGATCCGAGTTCCTGGACCACATCGGACGTCACAGTGACGCTGAGCGCGGTGGACGCGGAGTCCGCCGTGGCCACGACGTATGTCCAGATCGGAGCCGATCCCGTTCGGGTGTATGTGGAGCCGGTCAGGGTGACGACGGAAGGCGCCACCCCTGTGCGCTATTGGTCCGTGGACACCGTCGGCAACCGAGAGGACACGCGCACGGCCACAGCGCGGATCGACAGGACGAAACCCACGCTGCAGGCGAGCGTCTCCTCCCAGTACGCGGGAAGCGCCTCCATCACGCTCAACGGCAGCGATGCGCTCTCGGGGGTAGCGGGCTACGAGTGGTGGCTCGACGGGGTCCCGGGGACCGGCCGTACGGTCCGCACCAGCGTCGTCGGGTCACACGAACTCACCGCCACGGCGATCGACTTCGCGGGCAATCGCAGCGACGCGCGCTACTACGCGTTCATGGTCACGGAGCCGCCTCCACCCCCGCCTCCTCCACCACCGCCTCCGGACGTTGACCCGCCTGTGACGACTGCGAGCGGCGTCCCGGCATCGTGGACCAACGCCAACGTGGCGGTCACGCTCTCCAGAAACGAGGCCGGCGCCACCTACTACCGCCTCGGCGGGGGGGCGCAGCAGACCTA
>CAYWCB010000160.1:0-4911 GCA_964456615.1 uncultured Eubacteriales bacterium
CCCGGTCCGGTGTCTCGAGACCGCGTCTCGGGCGCTCGTGAAAGATCGAGGCTAGACGGTGGGGCGGCACGCCGAGACCGAGACGGTCGTACCCGCCGAACAGGCGAGTCCTTCCGGCTGGGTCCGCAGTTTCGCGTTCTCAGGATCGCTGCTCGTCGCGTGCTTGGTCGCTTCGCGAGTCGCGAGCGCGTTCATCGCCGAGCGATTCCCCGACCGGCCGATGCCGCCCGACCTGCTGTTCGACACGCTCCCGCTCATTCCGTGGACGCAGTACCTGACCGACATCGCGCTGCTCGCGCAACTGGCTCTCCTCATCTGGTACGTCTCGCGCGGACGCTGGAGCAGACTGCCGGAGATGATCGCGCTCTTCAGCATAATGCAGCTCTTCAGGGCTGTGATCATCGTGCTCACGCCACTGGCGGGCCCCCTTGGCAACGGCGCCTTCTACGGGCTCATCCGCGTCACGCAGAACGGGCAGTTCCCTTCCGGCCACGCCGCCTCTGTGTTCCTCTTCTACCTGTTCGTGGTTGCGTCCGAGGCACCGCGCCTGCGGAAGGTCATGCTAGCGTTCGTGGTCGTCGAGTACTCGTCGCTGCTGCTCTCCCGCGGGCACTACTCCATCGACATCATCGGCGGCTTGCTGCTGAGCTACTTCGTGTACCACGAGTACGCCGAGGGCAGACTCTTCGATCGGCTGAAGCCGCTGGTCACGCCCTAGCGAGGGCAACGTGCCGCATGCCCGCAGCCACGTCTGCTATCGTCGGCCTATGCAAGCGCTGAGGGTCGAGCAGTTCGGGCTGGGGGACCCGCGCATCAGGGAGTTCGTCGCACTCCCGTGGCGGCTCTACAGGAACGACCCGAACTGGACGCCCCCGCTGAAGAGCGACTACCTGGGCAGTCGGCTGCTGGGCAAGACGGGGCTTCTCACGCCGCACCATCCCTACCACGAACACGCCGACGTCACCCACTGGCTCGCCTATCGTGGCGACCGTGCCGTGGGCCGCATCTCGGCCGCAGTCAACCACGAGTACAACGACTACCACGGCGTGAAGCTCGGCTCCTTCGGTTTCTTCGAGGTCGAACAGGACTTCGAGGCTGCCACTGCTCTGCTCGACGCCGCCCGCGGCTGGTGCGCCGAGCGCGGCATGATCGCAATGCGTGGGCCGGGCGAGTACTCGAACGCGACGTACGAGCGCCAGGGCATCCTCGTCTACGGGTTCGACACGCCGCCCACGGTGGAGTGCACGCACAACCCGCCGTACTACGGCGACTACCTCGAGCACTGGGGCCTCGCGAAGGTGAAGGACTACCACGCTTACGTCATCGACCTGGACGACATCCCGGCCGCGCGACTCGCGGCAACTGCCGACGCCGCGAGAAGCCGGAACCACGTCGAGACGCGCCCGATCGAGATGAAGGACTTCTCGGCCGAGATAACAGAGGTCATCCACGTGTACAACGTGGCGTGGGCCGACAATTGGGGCTTCCTGCCGATCACCGACGCCGAGGCCGACAGCATCGCCGACACCCTGCGACCGATCATCGACCCCGGCCTCGTGCGCCTCGCCGAGCTCGGCGGTGAGCCGATCGCGATGATCGGCGCGTTCCCGGACCCCAACTGGGCGCTGAGACCCCGGTGGGGAATGCTCGGCAACTCGGATGCGGTCCGCATCGCGCGGCTGCTCGCGATGCGCAGGCGGATTCCGCGCGTGCGGGTGATGTTCTTCGGCATCGTGCCGGAATTCAGGCTGAAGGGCGTCGACGCGCTGCTGTTCGCGGACGTCTACCGCCACATGCGTGCGAAGGGTTACCGCACCATCGAGGCGTCGCTGCTGCTCGAGAACAACGACCTCATCATCCGTGCGTCGGAGGCGTTCGGCGGACGCCTCTACAAGACGTGGAGGATCTACGAGGTCCCGCTCTAGGCCCGGCGAACCCGCCTCCGTATCCTTCGCAGCGACGCCTGCGTGCGTTTCCGCTGGCAGATGCCTCCTCGTTGTAGACTGAAGGGGCCTGCTCAGCGCACGCGGACAAGGTGAATCGGGAGCCGATGTCAGACCTCCAGGAGCGGATCAGACTCAGCCGGGCGCTGAACGACATCGATTTCCGGATCCACTCGCAGCTCGGGCCGGACGATGTCCTGCAGGTCGCGCTGGACGGCTTCGTAGAGGCGCTCGGCGCGGACGTCGGTGACATCAAGCAGTGCGACGGCAACGAGTGGGTCGTCACGTACGTGAACGGCTTCGAGCCCGGCGTGGTGGGGACTCGTCTCAGGGTGGCGGACGCTCCCGTGGCCGCACGGGCGGCCGAACTCGGAGAGCCCGTCACCATCACGGACTGCCGCACCGAACCCGGCGGGTTCTGCGTGGGCTTCCCCAAGGCCCACGGACTGCGCGCCACACTCGCGGTCCCGTTGTTCAGCAAGGAAGAGGTCGCCGGCTGTCTGCTCGCGTGGATGCGAGACGAGCCACGCACGTTCACCGATGCCGAAGTGGACTTCGCGCGGCGCGTTGCCGCGACAGTCGCACTCGCACTCGAGAATGCCCGCCTCTTCGAGGCCGAGCAGCGCGCGCGACGCGAAGCCGAGGAGACGCAGCAGCGCCTGAACGAGGAACTCCGGACGACGCGGATCCTCCTCAGTGCGTCGCGGGAGCTGACGAGCGCCGAGGACACCGACGAACTCCTGCGGCGTCTGGCACAGATCCTCATAGACGCCTCGGGTATCGACCGTGCCTTCATCAACCTCATCGATCTGGATCGGCAGATGCTCATCCCCAAGGTGGCCACAGGTGGGCTCGCCGCTCCTCGCGGTCCCGAGATCGAGTTCGAGCGGCTCAGCGAGACATCGCAGATAGCGATAGCCGAGTCGAAGACCGCGATCTTGGACTACGAGAGAGCCGATACTCCCGAGCGCGACCGGGCCATCGCCGCCGCGAACGACTCGCGCCTGGTGCTGTTCGTGCCCCTCATCGACCAAGGACAGATCGTCGGACACATCGCACTCGACGAGCCGGGCGTGCGTTGCGAGTTCTCCGCCGAGCAGATCGAGATCGTCGAGGGCATCGCTGCATTGGCCGCAGTCGTCCTGCAGAACGTACGCCTGTTCGAGAGAGAGCACGAGATCGCGGAGACGCTCCAGACAGCGCTCCTCTCGCCTCCCGAGCAGATGGAGGGTATCGCGATCGCTCATCTGTACCGGCCGGCAGCCTCCGCCTCGAATGTGGGAGGGGACTTCTACGACCTGTTCGCGCTCGACGAGCGCCGCGTCGTGCTGCTCATCGGCGATGTCTCGGGCAAGGGCATCGACGCGGCGCAACTCACGACGCTCATCCGCGACGGCGCGCGAGCCTACCTGTTCGACACCGGCATTCCATGCGGGGTGCTCAACAAGCTGAACGCGCTCGCACACCGCTTCACGCCTGTGGAGAAGTTCGCGACGGTCTTCCTTGGCGTCTTGGATTGCGACACCGGCGATCTCGTGCATTGCGGCGCCGGCCACCCGACTCCCGTCGTCGTAGGGAATGACAGCGCTCGAACGCTCGTCCCTCAGCCCGGACTGCTCGGCGCCTTCCCGGACGCCGACTTCCGGTTGGCAGAGACCGTGATCGCCCCCGGCGAGACCCTCGTGATGTTCACGGACGGGCTCACGGAGGCCAGGCGCGACTCAGAGATGTTCGGAGAGATGCGCGTGCTCGAGGCGCTCAACCACCTGTGGGACGCACCGCTTTCCGACCTGCCCCAGGCGCTTCTGGACGAGGTCCTCGAGTTCAGCGGGGGTCGGCTGCGCGACGACGTGATCATCCTGTGCGTCCGGCGAGTCGCCGAGAACCAGCCGCCGAACGCCTAGCGTCGGATCGCGCGCGGACTCCTAGCTCAGGCGCTCGCCGACGAGCCTCGCGACCTCCGCCTTGTCGCAGTTGCCGCCCGTCTCGGACACGACCAGTCCGATCGCCTTGCCCATGTCGCGCTTCTCTGTGAAGCCGCCCTCGGCCAGTATGCGGTCCACGACGCCCTCGAGCTCGGCTCCGCTGACCTGCTTGGGAAGGTAGGCGCCAAGGATGTCGACCTGCTCCCGGAGCAGGGCCGTACGCTCTTCGTTCGTGCCGGCCTTGATCGACGCGTCGAGCGTCTCGCCGGTCTGCTTGAGGACCTTCTTGACCGCCGCCACGACCTCCTCGTCTGACAGGTCGCGCTGCTCGGACTTCTCCTTCCTGTCGATCTCGTTCTTGACCAGCCGGAGAATCGCGAGCCGGGCCTTGTCGTGCGAGCGCATCGCGTTCGCGATCTCCGCGCCGATGAAGTCCTTGTTCATGGATGCAGACCTCCCATCGCCTCGGCCACGTCCAGGATACGCCGGCACGAATCTGCGCGGCAGCTGCCTCCCAGCAGCGGCGCAGACGAAGGACGGGTATCCGGGTATCCACGCCTTGTGAAGGGTACTCCTCTCAGGGGAAGGCGCAGGTGGACACGACCGAGACTGCGCACGTACGCGCGGTTGTTCGTCGCGCACGCGCGGCCTACGACGATCGGCAGGCGGCGGGTACGGCTCTCGCCGAGTGGATACGCCCGGCTCCGGACCCCGACGCCCTCGTGTTCGCGCTCCCACGCGGAGGCGTGCCGGTCGGACGCGCGCTCGCCGACGCACTCGCCTGCGAGCTGCGGCCGGCGCTCGTGCGCAAGTTGCCGCTTCCCTCCAGCCCGGAGATGGGTTTCGGCGCGATCACCGTGGACGGGACGATGACCCTGAACCGGGCGATCGTCGACGCGTACGGCCTCGACTCCGCGACGATCGACCGGATCGCGGCAGCGACGCGGGCAGAGATAGAGCGCCGCGCCCACGCCTACCCGGGAGGGTGGCCGCTGCCGTCGCTCGAGGACAGGCACGTGTGGCTCGTCGACGACGGGCTCGCG
>CAYWCB010000161.1:0-4900 GCA_964456615.1 uncultured Eubacteriales bacterium
AGGTCGTCGCCTACACGCTCGATCTCCTGATGCGCAAGCACCGATTGCCGCTCTCGGTCGCGGCGAAGGTCATCTCCCCGCCGCTATGGACGCACATCGACCGCATGGAACCGGACGAACGCGCGCTCGTGACCGCGTTGCGCCAGGTCTACGGGCCGCTCATGCTCAACGGGCCGTTCTCGTTCGTCATTGCCGACGAGCGGCGTATGTGGGGCATCACCGACCGCATCCGCCTGCGCCCGCTCATCGCCGCGCGCGGGGGTGACTTCTTCTACCTCGCCTCCGAGGAGGCGGCGATCCGCGAGATCGCCCCGGTCCTCGACGAGGTTTGGATGCCGCGGGCCGGGGAGCCGGCCGTCGGCGAGCTCCGCACCGACACGACGCCGGCCGCGGCTACGAGAGACACCGCCCCCAAAGCCGCGGCGGGTTCCGCGGCAGGCTCCGCGGCGTGTTCCACGGCGGGAGAGGCGAGACGATGAAGACCTACCTGCCGGCCGAGTTCAAGGTGATGATCGAGGACGAGCGCTGTATCCGCTGTCAGACCTGCGTCAAGCAGTGCAGTTTCGACGCGCTCTCCTTCAACGACCACGCCGATAAGGTGCGCGTCCGCGACGAGCACTGCGTGGCGTGTCACCGCTGCGAGGTCCTCTGCCCGACCAACGCGATCACGGTCGTCAAGAACCCGTTGACCATCCGGGAGAACGACTACTGGGGCCACGATGCCGTCAAGACCGTCTGGAAACAGGCGGAAACCGGCGGCATGATCCTCACCAGCTGCGGCAATGACCGCGCCACCCCGACGTACTTCGAGCGCATCGTGCTCGACGCGTGCCAGGTGACGAACCCGTCCATCGACCCTTTGCGCGAGCCGATGGAGCTCGCCACGTTCATCGGGCGCAAGCCCGACCGCGTCGACATCGAGGTGATCTCCGAGCCCGATCCGGGCAATGGGTACGCGGCCGCGAGCGTCGCGCTCAAGACGACAATGCCGCCGCAGATCCGCATCGAGACGCCGATTATGTTCGCGCCGATGTCGCTCGGGGCCATCTCCTACAACACCCAGCGCTCCGTCGCCCAGGCGGCGAGCGAGTTCGGCACGTTGTGGAACACCGGCGAGGGCGGCCTGCATAAGGACTTCTACGAGTTCGGCGGCAACGCCATCGTCCAGGTGGCCTCGGGCCGCTTCGGCGTCCACCAGGAGTACCTGGACGCGGCGGCGATCGTCGAGATCAAGATCGGCCAGGGCGCAAAGCCCGGCATCGGCGGGCACCTCCCGGGCGAGAAGGTCTCCGATCTCATCTCCGAGACCCGGATGATCCCCGAGGGCACGGACGCGATCTCGCCCGCGCCGCACCACGATATCTACTCCATCGAGGACCTGTCGCTCCTCGTCAACGCACTGAAAGAGGCGACCCGGTACACCAAACCGGTGTCGGTGAAGATCGCCGCGGTGCACAATGCCGCCGCCATCGCCTCCGGCATTGCGCGGGCCGGGGCCGACATGATCGTCATCGACGGCATCCGGGGCGGCACCGGCGCGACCCCGGCGGTCGTGCGCGACCACACCGGCATCCCCATCGAGCTCGCCATCGCCGCCGTCGACGACCGCCTGCGCCAGGAGGGCATCCGCAACTGGGTGTCGCTCGTCGCGACCGGCGGCATCCGTTCCTCCTCCGACGTCATCAAGGCGATCGCGCTCGGCGCGGACGCCGTCTACATCGCCACCGCGGCGCTCGTCGCCCTGGGGTGCCACATCTGCCAGAAGTGCTACACGGGCAACTGCGCCTGGGGCATCGCCAAAGCCCGACCTCGTCAAGCGGGTCAACCCCGATGTCGGCACGCGCCGCCTGCTGAACCTGCTGCGCGGGTGGAGCCACGACATCAAGGAGGTCCTCGGCTCGATGGGCGTCAACTCCATCGAGAGCCTGCGGGGCAGCCGCATCCGCCTGCGGGGCCTCGGGATGACCGACGAAGAGCTGCGGATCCTCGGGATCCCGCACGCGGGAGCGTAGAAGCGATGGAGACGACGACGCTCGACATCGCGATGGACGGGACGACGGCTACGATCGACGCCCGCGGTGTTCCCTACCGCGACCTGAACGAACGGGTCCGCGAGCTCGCCGATGGCGGCGTCGAGCGCATCGTGCTGGAGAACGTCAACGGCCAGCGCTACATCGGCACCGGCCTGCCCCGCCCCATCGACATCGAGGTCCACGGAACCGCCGGGGAGGACCTCGCTGCGTTCATGGACGGCTCGCGCGTGGTCGTGCACGGCAACGCGCAGAACGCCGTGGCCAACACCCTGAACGAAGGGCTCGTGGTCATCCACGGTCACGCCGGCGACGTGTGCGGCTATGGCATGCGCGGGGGCAAGGTGTTCATCAAGAGCAACGTCGGCTACCGCGTCGGCATCCACATGAAGGCGTACCAAGACAAGGTTCCGGTGATGGTGATCGGCGGCGAGGCCCACGACTTCCTCGGCGAATACATGGCGGGCGGCATCCTCATCGTGCTGGCGCTCGGCACCGAGCATGTCGACTTCACCGCTCACCACATCGGCACCGGCATGCACGGCGGCACCATCTACCTGCGCGGCGGGATCGACCCGTTCCAGCTCGGCAAGGAGGTCGCCGTGGTCGAGCAGACCGACGAGGACCGCGCCGAGCTGGCGCAGTACGTCACGCAGTTCGCCGGGCATTTCGACATGGACGCCGAGGAGATCCTCGACGCCGAGTTCAACAAGCTCGTGCCGGTCTCGTTGCGGCCGTACGGGCGCCTGTACGCGTATTGATGGGAGTGGGATCAAAGGTGAAGAAGATCGTCCCCAACGAGGAATACTGCCTGGGATGCGGGCTGTGCGAGATCTTCTGCGCGGTCGAGCACTCGACGTCTAAAGACATCATCACGGCGATGAAGCACGAGTACCCCAAGCCGGTCGGGCGCACCGTCGTCGAGCTCAAAGGCCATGAGGCGTTGGCGTTGTCCTGCCGGCACTGCGAGGACGCGCCCTGCCTCACCGCCTGCATGACCGGTGCGCTCTACCGCGACGAGGACGCAACCGTCCGCCACGACGACGCGCGCTGCGTGGGATGCTGGATGTGCGTGATGGTCTGCCCCTACGGCGCCATCAAGCGCGACACCGCCGAGCGGCGCGCCGCCGCCAAGTGCGACTTCTGCCCCGACCGCGAGACGCCGGCATGCGTGGAAGCGTGCCCCAACGAAGCGCTCATCCTGGTCGAGGTGGTCGAGGCGGCAGGCGAGGGACCAACGGAGGTGAACGACTAGCGATGGCCGACTACACCTACGGCGTCATCGGCAACTCCATCGCCGGCGTCAACGCCATCGAGGCGCTTCGCGAGCACGACCCCGACGGCTCGATCCTCCTCCTCGACCGCGAGGACGCCCACGTCTACTCCCGCCCGCTCATCAGCTACTGGCTCGGCGGCGAGATCGTGGACGACGTCCTCCCCTACCGGCCGGCCGACTTCTACGAGCGTTTCGGTGTCGAGACGGCGCTCGGGGTGAGTGTTGATCGCATCGATGCGGCCGCACGCAGTCTCGCGCTTGCCGACGGGCGCTCGGTCACGTGCGAGAAGCTGCTCGTGGCGACGGGCGGCGCGCCCATCGTCCCGCCGATCGAGGGCGTCGACGGCCCCGGCGTGTACACCTTCACCTCGCTCGAGGACGCCCGGCGGCTCGACGCGGTCGCCAAGCCGGGCATGCGCGCCGTGGTGCTCGGCGGCGGGCTCATCGGCATCAAGGCGGCGCACGCCCTCTTCGAGCGGGGGCTCATCGTCTCCATCGTCGAGCTCATGCCGCGCATCCTCGGCCTCGCCCTGGACGGCCCAGCGGGCGCGATCATCGCCCCGCAGGTCGAGGCGGCCGGCGTGGCCATGTACACGGAGGACACCATCGAGGAGATCGTGCGCCACGGCGACGGCTCGGTGCGCGCGTGCATGCTCAAGAGCGGCACCGAGGTCCGCTGCGACCTCGTCGTCGTCGCCATCGGCGTGCGGCCGAACCTCTCGCTCCTCGACGGAGCGGGCGTCGCGACCGATCGCGGCATCCTCGTCGACCGCCAGATGCGCACGAGCGCCGAGGGGGTCTACGCGGCGGGCGACGTCGCCCAAGGGCGCAACCTACTGACCGGCCAAGACGAGGTCATCGCCATTCTGCCGGTGGCGGCGCGCATGGGGCGCGCGGCCGGTGCGGCGATGGCCGGGGCCGACGGCGAGTACCCGGGCGGGGTGCCCATGAACTCGGTCGATATCTTCGGCGTCCCTGTGATCACGCTCGGCATGTCGAACGCCGACGAGGAGGCCGACGAGGTGCTCAGCGACGTCCAGCCCGACGACAAGATCTATCGCAAGCTGCTGCTCAAAGACGGACGCCTGCTCGGTGGGATCTTTCTCACCGCGATCGACCGGGCCGGGCTCTACGCCGGGCTCATGCTCGATAGGACGGACGTCTCCGGGTTCACCGATACGCTGCTCAGCGAGGACTTTGGGTGGCTTTCGGTGCCGAAAGCGATACGGCATGATCGGATTCTTGCCAGATCCCTCAGGGAAGGGCAGTACGTGTAGGGGGTTCCCCGACCCCACGGGGTTTTTACTCTTCCGAGTTCTGTCTGTTACCTATGTCCTTGAACACACGTGTTACCGATGTATCTGAACCGCACTCCGTACCGGTCCCATCCTTGTCCTTTCTTTGCTCGTCGGGAATCAACCCCCAATCCCATCAGGGCTTATTGCGCATGTACGCGCTTGTACTGCTACTTTCTCTTGCTCGCCCAAGAAGCAGATTCCCCAGACCCCTAAAGGGGTTCGCTTTGCCAAGCGAGTTGCCTGTCCTTTCTTTGCTCGTCCAAAGAAAGGACCAAAGAAACGACGCCCCGACTCCG
>CAYWCB010000162.1:0-4867 GCA_964456615.1 uncultured Eubacteriales bacterium
ACCGGGCGGACGTCTACATCGTCAACTACGCCAACTGCGACATGGTGGGGCATACCGGCGTGCTCAGCGCCGCGATCGCCGCCGTGGAGACCGTCGATGCGGGTGTCGGACACGTCGTGTCCGCGATCCGGGAGAAGGGCGGAGCCGCGTTCGTCACGGCGGACCACGGCAACGCCGAGCGGATGGTCGATGAGGACGGCACCACCCCGTTCACCGCTCATACGAGCGACGATGTCCCGCTCATCGCCGTGGTGCCGGGGGTGAGGGCACTGGAGGCGGGCGGCATCCTCGCGGATGTCGCACCCACGCTTCTCGATGCGATCGGTCTGGACCGGCCCGCCGAGTGGACGGGAAGGAGCCTTCTGCTATACTGACCCGTCGGTTTGGCAACCATGTCGGCGCGAATGCGCGCATGGGCCGGGCTGCGAGCCGCTGAACGCAAGGCAGACCCGAGGGAGACCCACGTGAAGGCCATCGAGATCGTCGCGCTCATCACGGCGACCCTATCCGCGATAGCGATCATCGTGTTCGTGCTGCTCCACTCCGGCAAGGGTGCCGGCATGTCGGAGATGTTCGGCGGCATGATGCCAGTCACGTCCACAGGCACGGGCATAATAGAGAAGAACCTGGACCGGATCACCATCGCGGCAGCGATCGTCTTCGCCGTGAGCTTGCTCGTGCTCATGGTCATATCGGTGTAGACACCGAGGACCGCTTCTCTGGGAAGGCGCCGGCGGGCGCCTTCCTGCGTCTTGGGGCGGTGCGCACACTGTCTCGCTGCCCTGTCGAAGCCATCTCCGGCCGTGTGTCGGACTATGCAGCCGGGGTTGCCATTCCATGCAAGTAGCAGGACACTCGTGAAGGTCGGCCGAGCCTGCCGGAGCGGGCGCGGCGGATTCGGCGTGTTGTCGCCGGAGGATGCGGGTACGTAGTGATACGTGCGTACGCATCGGACGGCGGCCGTGCATGCCGTTTCGTCCAAGAGGGAAGGAGGCAGGAGTTGTCAGAGAGGTGGCGCACGTTCCTAGCTATCGCACTTGCCCTCAGTCTCGCCCTGGTGGTGTTCGGTGCGAGCGGTTGCGGGCCGAGCGAGGAGAAGCCTGAGGAGCCCGTGGCAGAGGAGCCCGTCGAGGGCGGTACGTTCATCTTCGGCGACATGACCGAGCCTGCGTATATCGACCCCTACAACGCGCAGGAGACGAGCGGAGTCAACGTCACGGCCCAGCTCTTCGACAGCCTCGTGGCCAACGATCCAATCGATGCGATCAAGGTGGTGCCGGCCGCTGCGGATTCTTGGGAGTCGAACGCGGACTCGACCATCTGGACGTTCAAGCTCAATCCCGACGGCAAGTTCCACGAGGGTACGCCCGTGACCGCGAATGACTTCATCTACGCGTGGAACCGCATCGTCAACCCCAAGGAAGTCAACACCATCACGAAGAAGGCGGACCCCTCGATCCTCAACTACCACCTTGAGGCAGTGAAGGGCTACCAGGACGTGGTGGACGGAAAGACGACCGAGCTCGCTGGCCTCAAGGCCGTCGACGACTACACGCTCGAGGTCACGCTCGACTACTCCTACGCCGACTTCGAGTACGTCGTCGCGCACCCGGCTTTAGGCCCCGTCCCCAAGGCCGCGGTCGAGGGCGGCGTCGACTTCGAGGGGGCCAAGGTCCCCTTCGGCGAGATGCCGATCGGCAACGGCCCGTTCAAGATGTCCGAGCCGTGGAAGCACGAGCAGTACATCAAGGTCGTCAAGTTCGACGACTACTACGGCGACAAGCCCTACCTCGACGGTATCGACTTCCTGATCTTCAAGGACACCAATACCGCGTACTTGGAGTTCCAGGCGGGCAACCTGGACTTCTCGATCATCGGTGACGGGCAGATCGAGGCGGCCCGGGCCCAGTACGGCGAGTCGCCGGACGGCTACACGCCCGAGCCAGGCAAGCAGACCGTGCTCGGCTCGCAGCTGGGCGTCTACTACATCAACATGAACGACGAGGATCCCGTTCTGAAGAACATGGACGTCCGTCGTGCGATATCGTTCGCGATCAACCGCCAGGCGATCTGCGACGTCGTCTTCCAAGGCACCCGCGTGCCTGCCGACGGCTTCGTTCCTCCTGGCACCACGGGCTACGTGGCGGGTGCTTGGCCTGAGTCCAAGTACGACGTGGAAGCTGCCAAGGCCGCCATCGAGAAGGCCGGCTTCCCGGGCGGCAAGGGCCTCCCGAAGCTCAAGCTCTCGTACAACGCCGACGGCGGGCACAAGCCCATCATGGAACTCATCCAGTCCGACCTCGCCACCATCGGCGTCGAGGCGCAGCTCGATCCCTATCCCGATTGGGGTGCGTACCTGAAGGCCTGGCAGGACAAGAAGGTGCAGATGGGCCGCATGGGCTGGGTCGCGGACTACCCGACCGGCGACAACTTCCTGTATTCGAACTTTGTGACCGACGGCGGCAACAACTGGTCCTTCTACAGCAACAAGACAGCGGACCAGGCCATGGTCGAGGCGCGCAAGATCGCCGACACCGCCGAGCGCGCGAAGGCGTGGGAAGAGGTCAACAAGCTGATCGGTGCGGACATGCCAGTCGCGCCGGTGATGTTCTACCGCAACAACTTCGTTGGATCGGATCGCATACACGACTTCATCATGGGTCCCATGGTCATCCCGTACTTCGACAAGGCGTGGCTCACGGATGGAGGTCAGTAGCATCCGGGTCGTCTGCGCTTGTATGATGTGCGAGTTGTGATGCCGCGTTGACGGCGAGGGGGTGGCAGGACACCCGTTTGGACCTGCCGCCCCCTTGTCGCGCAAGGCAACGAAAGGCAGTCGATGCCCCAGTACATCGCACGGCGCGTGTTGCAGTTCATTCCGGTCTTCATCGGCGTCACACTGCTTCTCTTCTTCATCACCACGGTTCTGCCGGGAGACCCGGTTCGCATGAGGGCGGGCGAGCGCCCGATGGCGCCCGAGGTGTACGAGGAACTCAGGCGCGCCTACGGTTTCGACAAGCCCTGGTACGTCCAGTACGTGAACTACCTGAAAGACCTCGCGCAAGGGGACCTCGGCACGTCGATACGAACCGGCCGCGAGGTCTCCGACATCTTCCGGGAGACGTTCCCGAACACAGTGAGGCTTGCGCTGGCCGCGATCTTCGTCGAGATCGTGGTCGGTATCGGGGCAGGCCTGATATCGGCGCTCAAGCAGTACTCGTTCTGGGACATGCTGGTGACGCTGTCGACGTCGATCCTTGTCGCGCTGCCCGTGTTCTGGCTGGGCCTGCTTCTGCAATACATCTTCGGGATCGCCATGAAGGAGTGGACGAACGGGCGTTTCTACCTGCCCATTTCGGGGGTGAGTAGTGGGAGCTTCCCCGACTGGGTGCACCTGATACTGCCGGCGATCACGCTGGCCTCGGTGTCGACGGCCTACGCGGCTCGCATCATGCGGAGCCAGCTCCTCGAAGTGAAGGGGCAGGACTACGTGAGGACCGCGTTCGCCAAGGGCCTCTCCGGCCGAAGGGTGCTCTGGGGTCACCAGATGAAGAACGCGCTCATTCCGGTGGTGACCTATATCGGCCTCGATCTCGCCGCGATGCTCTCCGGAGCGATACTGACGGAGACCGTGTTCAACTGGCCCGGGATCGGATTCACGATCTTTCGGGCCATCGGCGGACGTGACTACCCGGTGGTAGTGGGCGGCGTGACCCTCGTTCTGTTCGTCGTGCTCTTCGTGAATCTGCTGGTCGACATCTCGTACGCGTTCCTCGACCCACGTATCCGCTACAGGCCGGCGGCGCAGGAGTGATGCGATCGTGACCGATCGCGACGCCACGTCCGGAGCGCCGACGAGCGACATCTCGGCAGCGAGCCCGGGTTCAGGCGCGCCGTCGCCGGCCGGGGCTCAGGAGCTATCTGCCCGCAGCCGGACGCTGTGGGGCGACGCGTGGTACCGGCTGCGGAGGAACAAGCTCGCGCTCACTGCGCTCGTGTGGCTGCTCATCATCACCGCCGCCGCCGTCACCGCAGACCTGTGGGTGCCGCAGAACTTCGGCGACCCGCTCAGGATCGACACGACGACCGCGATGGAGACCCGGCTCCTGCCGCCGTCGCGCGAGCACCCGATGGGCACGGACAGTCTGGGGAGGGACATGTTCGGGCGGGTCATCTACGGCGCCCGGGTGTCGCTCGTCGTGGGCATCACGGCGGTGGGCGTCTCGGTGATCATCGGTCTGCTCTTCGGCGCGTGGTCCGGCTTCTACGGAGGCGCCGCCGACACCGCGATCATGCGGCTGGCCGACGTCTTCCTTGCCTTCCCCTACATCATGTTCGCGATCCTCTTGCTCTCGGTCCTGCCCGAGCAGGCGCGACGGGGGCTGCTCCCGGTGATCCTGACGATCGGCGTGCTCGGCTGGCCTTCGATCGCTCGCGTCTTCCGCTCATCGATCCTCTCGGTCAAGGAGAACGACTACGTCCAGGCCGGCCGGGCGCTCGGCGCGAGCAACGGACGACTGATGGTGCGTCACATCGCGCCGAACGCGGTCGCCCCTATCGTCGTGTACGCCACGATGTCCATCGGAGGCGCCATCCTGACCGAGGCGGCCCTGTCCTTCCTCGGACTCGGCATCCTCCCGCCGAACATCTCCTGGGGCGCAATGATCCAGGACGGGCGTCAGTTCCTCGTGACCAATCCCGGCCTGGTCTTCTGGCCGGGCCTCGCGATTCTCTCGACGGTGCTCGCGTTCACACTGCTCGGAGATGGTGTGCGCGACGCTCTCGACGTGAAGATGAAGGACTGACAGATGGCCGAGAACGGACGCCTCCTCGACGTCGAGGACCTCAGGATGTACTTCCACACACG
>CAYWCB010000163.1:0-4854 GCA_964456615.1 uncultured Eubacteriales bacterium
CGCCGGATTCTCCGACGCAGAGGGTGGGAGCGCTCGCCGCCGCCACGTTCGAGCCGGTCCGCCACGCCTCGCGCATGTACTCGCTGGACAACGCAATGGACCTCGACGAGCTGGACGCATGGTTCAAGCGCGTGGGCGACGCGTTCGGGGAGAGGTCCTGCCAGTACGTGTGCGAGCTCAAGATCGACGGGACCTCGATCGCGCTGACGTACGAGGACCGGGCGCTCGTTCGCGCGGCGACGCGTGGGGACGGGCGCATCGGCGAGGACGTCACGGCGAACATGCGCACGATCAAGAGCGTCCCGCTGCGCATTCGGGAACACGCCGAGTGGCCCGAGTCCCCGAAGGCGACGCTCGAAGCGCGGGGCGAGGTCTACATGCCCAAGACCTCGTTCGTTCGCCTCAATGAGGAGCAGGAGGAAGCGGGCCAGCCCGCGTTCGCGAACCCACGCAACGCCGCGGCGGGTTCCCTTCGGCAGAAGGACCCGTCGGTGACGGCCTCGAGGGACCTCGCGACGTTCGTGTACCAAGTCGCCGAGCCGCGCGTGCTCGGGCTTGCGCGGCACAGTGAGGCACTCGAGTGGCTGAAGCGGGCCGGCTTTCGGGTCAACCCCGACATCGTGGTGTGCGCGTCTGCCGAGGAGGCCCGCGCGTTCTGCGAGTCCGCGCTGGAGCGACGCGAGGACCTCGACTACGAGATCGACGGCGTGGTCGTCAAGATCGACTCGTTCGCGATGCAGGAGGAACTCGGCTACACGGCCAAGGCGCCCCGCTGGGCGATCGCCTACAAGTTCCCTCCCGAGGAGAAGACCTCGGTGCTTCGCGAGATCCGCGTGTACGTAGGCCGCACGGGCGCGCTGACCCCGCTTGCGGTGTTCGAACCCGTCGTCGTTTCCGGCTCGAAGATCGCACGGGCGACGCTGCACAACGAGGACGAGGTGCGCCGCAAGGACGTGCGGGTCGGCGACACGATCGTTGTCCGCAAGGCCGGCGACGTGATCCCGGAGGTGGTCGGACCGGTGTCCGGTCTGCGACCGAAAGGTGCGAAGCCCTGGCAGATGCCCGCCGAGTGTCCGAGCTGCGGCAGTCGAGTGTGGCGCCCGAAGGGCGAGGTTGTCGCGCGCTGCGCGAACGTCGCATGTCCAGCGCAGCGGCTCGAGCGGTTGCTCCACTGGGCGGGTCGTGGTGCGATGGACATCGACGGACTGGGCTACGAGATCACGCAGCGACTCATCGAGCAGGGCCTTCTTCACGACGTCTCGGACTTCTATGCGCTCACCGCTGATGCGCTCGCCGCCCTCGATACCGGACGCCTCAAGAAGGACGGGACGCCGGTAGTCCTTGGAGAGGTGATGGCAGCCAAGATCGAGGCGAACATCGAGGCCTCACGGCACCGGCCGGTGAGCCGGGTGTTGTTCGGACTCGGCATCCGTCACGTGGGCTCGACGGTAGCCGAGACGATCGCGGATCACTTCGGCAGCATCGACGCGATTATCGCGGCTCCATTCGACGACATCGCCGCCGTCGAAGGCGTCGGACCGGCGATCGCCGGATCGCTTCGAGCCTTCTTCGACAACTCGGACAACCTGGCCGTCATCGAGCGCTTGCGCGAGCGGGGCGTCGAGCTTGCCGAGGAGCGCCGTGGACCCGAACGGCCGCAGTCGCTCGCCGGACTCACGTTCGTCCTCACCGGTGCGCTGGAGGGCTTCACGCGGGAGGAGGCGGGCGAGGCACTCAAGGCGCTCGGCGCGAAGGTCACGGGCAGCGTATCGAAGAAGACGTCCTACGTGGTCGCCGGGAGCGACGCGGGCAGCAAGCTCGACAAGGCGCTCGCCCTCGGCGTGCCCGTGCTCGACGAGGCGGCTCTCGTGCGCACGATCGAGACGGGCGAGGCTCCAGGTGCCGGGGCGGAGTCCGGCGCTCCTCCCAACGATGCCGATCGCGCCGCTGCCAGCGGGCCGGACGCGTAGCGGGTCGTTCGGCCATGTCGCCCGCAAAGCCCAAGCTCAAGGTCACACCCGAGCTCTGTGAAGGATGCCGGCCCGGTCACTACGACTGCGAACGTGCGTGCAAGCAGCACGCGATACGGGTAGGCAAGGGCTTCGTCTACGTGGATTGGGAGCGCTGCGACGGTTGCCTGGCGTGCGTCGAGATGTGCGACACGGGTGCGCTGGAAGCACGAGATGGGGGAGCGGCAAGAGCGTCGAAGGGAACGACGCGTCTGGCGCGTGCGTCGGCCGGGTCGGCAAACGTCGGGGGCGCTTCGGGCCGAGGAAGAGCACGCACGCCCGGCGAACCGCGTGCGGCAGCAGCAGGTGCGCCGCGGCCGCGGGCGGTCTGGACCGAGGTCGACGGGCTCATTGCTCTGGTGGTCATGCTCGGGGCGCTCGTTGCCCTGAACGTGGTGCTGGACCTCAAGGTCGTGACGCTCATGCCTCCGAGCGGGCGGGTGTTCGCTCGTGCCGCAGGACTCGCCATCGCGTACTCGCTCGAACTGGCGGTCATCGCGCTGCTGGCCAGGCGCCACGGCACCAGGCTGTGGAGGGCGCTCGGTCTGCGGCCGGCCGTCCGCTCGTTTGGGAATGCGGCTCTCTCGGCGATACTGGTCGTCGCACTCCTCGTCGGAACCCGGCTCGTGACGACCGCATACGGGGTGGTCACCCGGGCCCTCGAATGGGAGCCGGTGTTCAGATGGGACACCGACCTCACGAAGATGTTCGGTCGCGGTGACGTCGGGCTCGTGCTCGCGATGGCGCTCGTCGTGGTCTACGGCCCGTTCGTCGAAGAGCTCACGTTTCGCGGAGTGGTGCAGTCGGCTGCCCGTCGGCGATGGTCAATGCTGCCGAGCATCGTCGTGACATCGGCGCTCTTCGCGGTGTATCACTTCGACCCGTGGATGTTCGCGCCGACGTTCTTGCTCGGTCTCGCACTCGGATGGCTCGCCGAACTCAGGCAGGGGCTGTGGCCGTCGATCGCACTTCACGTGCTCTACAACGCGATCACGGTGCTCGCGGTGTTCTGGCTCGTGTCGCAGGGATGAGGCGGGTTCCGCCGGCGCAATAGCCCGGAACGTGTATGCGACCGCAGCTCCGGCTTCTCGCCGAAGCCGGCGTCGCGGCCGCATTCGCGTTGCCCCGTTGCCCCGAAAGCGCGCGCCCCCCGAGCGACGTCAAGTCTATTGCACAGGCAAGGACTTATCAAGACTCACAAAGGAGAACGCAGCGAGCCTGGCACTGCCGCTCCGAACGTCCGTTTTGCGACGGTCGGGTATCATTGGCGCGTTCGGCTCCCTCGCCCTAGCGGAGGATAGCCATGGCCATTTCCGAGCAGGACGTCCGCCACGTCGCGACACTCGCCCGGCTCGCCTTGTCCGACGAGCAGATTACCACGCTGCAGCACGAGCTCTCGTCCATCCTCGGCCACATCGACGAGATCCAGAAGCTCGACCTGGCCGACGTCGAGCCGACGGCGCACCCGCTCGACATCGTGAACGTCACGCGGACTGACGAGCCCAAGCGGGGACTCAGCCAGGAGCAGGCGCTGGCCAACGCACCCGAGTCGGCCGAAGGGGCGTTCCTCATACCGCGGATCGTCGGCGTCGGGGGCGAAGGGTAATGGGAGCACCACACGGAGCTCTCGACCTGTCCGCGCTCACGGCCCGGCAGGTGCGCGACGACATCGCGGCGGGGGAGTTCACGGCGCGTGAGGTGGTCGACGCCGCCTACACGCGCATCGATCTCCTCGAACCCTCGGTACAGGCCTTCCTCGAACTCACCCCGGAGCTCGCATACGCCGCGGCGGAGGCGGTGGATGCCGCGGCGGCGGCGGGCGGGCCGCTTCCGGCGCTCGCTGGTGTGCCGGTCGGCATCAAGGACAACATGAACCTCATCGGCACGCACACTTCGTGCGCGAGCAAGATCCTCGAGCCCTACGAGAGCGTCTACGACTGCACGGCGGTGCGCCGCCTGCTCGATGCGGGCGCGTTGCCCATCGGCAAGTGCAACATGGACGAGTTCGCGTTCGGCTCATCGACCGAGAACAGCCGGTTCGGACCGACGCACAACCCCTGGGACCTCGACCGCGTGCCGGGCGGGTCGTCCGGCGGCTCCGCCGCGTGCGTGAGCGCCGGTCGTGGTCTCGCTCGGGAGCGACACGGGCGGCTCGATCCGCCAACCGGGCTCGCTCACCGGAACCGTCGCCCTCAAGCCGACGTACGGGCGCGTGAGCCGCTACGGACTCGTGGCGTTCGGGTCGTCGCTCGACCAGATCGGACCCTTCGGCAAGTGCGTCGACGACGCGGCGCTCGTGCTCGGCGCGATAGCCGGCAAGGACCCGATGGACGCGACGAGCACCGAGGATCCGGTCGACGACTACGCAGCCGCAGTCGCCCAGGGCGCTGCCGAGGGAGGTGTACGCGGCCTGAAGGTCGGCCTCGTGCGGCACCTCCTCGATGAGGAGGGCTGCTCGGCCGAGGTGCGCGACGCGACGATGCAGGCGGCGCAGGTCTTCGAGGACCTCGGAGCGAAGGTCGGCGAGGTCGACCTGCCGAGCACGAGGCACGGGCTCTCGGCGTACTACATCATCGGACCAGCCGAGGCGTCGTCGAACCTCGCGCGGTTCGATTCCGTGCGCTACGGCTACCGCGTGGACGACGCGACCGACGTGCTCGACATGTACATGCGCTCGCGCGCCAAGGGGTTCGGGGCCGAGAGCATCCGCCGGATCATGCTGGGCACCTACGCGCTCTCGGCGGGCTACTACGACGCCTACTACGGGCAAGCGCAGAAGGCGCGCACGCTCATCAAGCGGGACTTCCAGCGTGCGTTCGAGTCCTTCGACGTGCTCATCACGCCG
>CAYWCB010000164.1:0-4835 GCA_964456615.1 uncultured Eubacteriales bacterium
GCCTGACCAGACGACGCGGTCTCCCGAGACCCCTTGTGCGTGGTCGTCGGTTCCGTTGGCCGTCAGCTGCTTGACCCCGCCCGATGGCGTCCACGTGAAGACCTCGCTGTCGGTCCCACCGTCGGTCCCTCCCACGCCTGACCAGACGACGCGGTCTCCCGAGACCCCTTGCGCGTATTCGTCGTCGTCGTTGTTCGTCAACTGTTGCACGCCGGCGCCGGGTGTCCAGGTGAAGACCTCGGTGTCGATGCCACCGTCGGTCCCGCCCTCACCGGTCCACACAACGCGATCGCCCGAGACACCCGCGGCCGAGTCCCAGGCGCCGTTCGTGGTGAGCTGCGTCGTTCCACCGCTGGGCGTCCACGTGAAGATCTCGTCGTCGTGTTCGGCATCTGAGGCCCCAGAGCCGTTCCAGACGACACGGCTGGCGGACACACCTCGGGCGTAGTCGTCGGTGTCGTTCCCGGTGAGCTGCTGCGCGGTGGCATCCGTGGAGGTCCACGTGAAGACTTCGGTGTCGGTGCCCTCGTCGGAGCCGCCGGGCGAGTACCAGACGATGCGGTCTCCGGACACGCCCTGCGCGTAGTCATCGACCGCGTTCTCCGTGAGGCGCACGAGGCCGCCTGTCGGGCTCCACGTGAAGACCTCCCGGTCCGTCCCGCCGTCCGAGCCGCCCTCGCCGTACCACGCGACCCGGTTCCCCGAGATCTTGGGCAGCACGTCGTTCGTGTCGTTCTTGGTGATCTGCGTGACGACGGAGGCCATCGCGGAGCCACAGAGTGCAGTCGCGAGCAGTGCGGCGCAGGTCGCGCCTCCGATAGCCAGCCTTCGCGGCATGCGAGCCTCCCTCGCGCTGGACAACTGCCGGACCCGGGAAGAAGTCTCCCGTGTGTCTGTCTCAGGTGCGAGCCGGTGAGTCCTGTTCGAGCCTGTCGAGGATGCTACACGCGCTCTGACCGCCTGGCACACATCGGAGTTCGGTTGTTGACGTGTCGGCTACTCTCGGGCGTCGAAGAAGCTCGTGCAGTATGGACACCCACCGAGGTCGAGCCCAAGTGGGAGCGTCGCTGTCGTAGGCAAGTCAAAGTGTCACCCCTGCAGGCAAGTAGAAATGTCACCCCGTCCGTCTGAGTCCTTCCGTTCGACCGGCGCACGCCGGGCACCGGCGCCTAAGCGTCGCGACCGGCAGTTGGCCCGCCTCCGTCAGTCCGTTGTTGTTCCTCGGCCTGAGACGCTCGAAGGCTGGCGGCGGGTCCTGCTCGGCGATCACCTGCCCTTGGTAGACGATGCGCACGCCTCCGTCCAGGAGCTCATGCACCTCGACCCGGCATTTGGCTCTGGTCGTACCGTTGGGGCCCGGCCCCACGTCGATCAGGCGCTCTCCGAGCCGGACCGTGTTGTCGTTGC
Organism: uncultured Eubacteriales bacterium; assembly: GCA_964456615.1. Lineage (GTDB taxonomy): Bacteria > Actinomycetota > Coriobacteriia > Anaerosomatales > CAVRZR01 > CAVRZR01. Next base: position 1,408 of record CAYWCB010000164.1, read on the forward strand.
CCACCGTCCTGCGGTACTTCGCGCACATATGCCAGTCGAGGTCTAAGGGCGCCTTGAGCCACTCGGTGGCCTCCTCGGCCGCCGCACGTGCGAACCGCGCGTTGAAGCGGGGGACGAACGAGGCGAGGAAGGCGTTGGCGCCTTCGATCGTGGACACCGCCGCGAGCCGCATCTCCGATACGAGCCTGTCCTGCAGGGTCCCCCACAGCCGCTCGATCCGTCCCCTCGACTGGGGCGAGAGCGAGCGGATCATCTCGATCCCGAGTTCGTCGAGCGCGCGGCCGAACTGGGTCAAGGGCTCCTCTCCCGAAAGCTGCTGCTCGATGTCGGGCTGCTGGTTGTTGACGAAGAACACGCTGCCCTTGTCCGAATACGTGGGCACCGGCACCCCGTTGCCCGAGAGCACGCCCCGAAACAGCGCGAGGAAGCCCGCCATGTCCTCGGAAGGTTCGAAAGACAGCCCGAGCACCGCTCCGGTCGCGTCGTCGACCGCGCCGATCAAGGTGCAGGAAGGCCCGCGGCCTTCGAACCAGTCGTGCGTCGATCCGTCCATCAGGAGCATCGCTCCGGCCCGGCCGCGCCTCTCGCGCCGTGAGCGGTGTTTCGGCGCTCTTCGCCGCCTCACCGCCCGAAGCCCGGCCTCCCGCCTGATCGCCCGCACGGTCTGGCGGCACGCCAACACGCCGTGGCGCTCGGCGAGAAGCTCGTGGGCGTGCGTGTCGTTGAAACCCGCGTAGGTGTTCTTGAGCAGGTCACGGATGCGCTCCCGTTCCTCATCGGCAAGCCTGCGGTTCGATCGTCTGCCCCTGGCCTTGTGGATCGCGCCCTGTGGCCCCTCCGTCGCCACACGCCTTCTGAGCCGCTTGAACTGCCTCTCGCTCAGTCCGAGCCGCCGGACCCCCTCCGAATTGGTGATCCTGCCGGCCAGCGCCGCCTCGATCGTCTGCAGCCTGCGCATCTCCCTCATCGTCAACGTGATCGTCCCCCCGTCCATGGGGTGACATTCTCACTTGCCAGCTCGGGGTGACATTTCTATTTGCCTACCACACAGTGGGAGCGTCGCTGTTCCCTCGGCGTGCGATTCGCTATACTACCCGCGGCGAGCCGAAAGTGGCTCGCAGGTTCGCGGCGCGACGCCCCACGGTGTCAGCACAGTCGGGGACGGGACGCCGCCTTTTTGTTGCCCTGCGGGGCGGAAGGTGAGTTTGGCATGGCTGAAGGTACTGTGAAGTGGTTCAATCCGGACAAGGGCTACGGCTTCATCTCGCGTGAGGACGGCGAGGATCTCTTCGTCCACTTCTCCGAGATCAACATGGAGGGCTTCAAGACCCTCGATGAGGGTCAGGCCGTCGTCTTCGAAGTGACCACCGGTCAGAACGGCAAGCTGCAGGCGAGCAACGTCCACAAGGCGTAGTCCCCGCCTCATCTGCTGTGATTCGCGAGGGCGGCCCCAATGGGCCGCCCTTCTGCGTCTCAGGAGGTCACGACCACGGTCGCCTGGGGGTCGAGGGGATTGGTGCGGACGGCGAGGGAGAACAGGTGCGGGTACTGCGTCTGTAGGTGACGCATGTAGTCGAGCCACTCCATGATGAGCAGCTCGTAGGCGCGCTTGACATCGACCGCGATGTGCTGTGCATCGGTGTCCGCGAGACACGAGACATCCGGCCTCACGGCGAGCTCCTCGGCAAGGTGGAAGACCGCCCAGAGCAGGTCGGTGAACGTCTCGTGCTCGAGGAGATTCTGATTCTCGAGAAGCCCGAGCAGGAACGAGCGCTCGGAGAGCAAGAAGGCCTTGAGTGCAGGCAGATCGCCGCACTCGATCTCGATGGAGAAGTCGAACCCGCGCAGGCTGGCCTTCGCTTCGGCATAGTCGCTCGCCGTCCACGAGGGCTTGACGCACAGAGCCGGACGGATCTCGTCGAACTCTGCATCGAACGAGGCGATCATGCCCATGAGTGACGTACCCATCTCGGCGTAGAACGTTCCGATCACCATGTTGAGCTTGTGCCGCATCGATTCGGCCTCGATGTTGCGGATCACCCTGTCGATGACGAGCCAGACGATGAGCGCCTGGATGAGTAGGAACGCGACGTCGTCCATGAGGTAGCGGAGCATCTCGTCGCGCTCGCCGAAGACGAGCACTCTCACGACGTAGATGGCGACGGCAATAGCTACGAGAAAGGCCGCGATCCTGCTCTCGCGCCTGCGCTGACTGCTCATCGGAGGACGTGCCCCTTGTCTAGGCCTTTTGGCGTCATGGGTACAGTGACCCTACGCAAGTCTACCTTTCCGGCGGATCAGAAGAAGGAGCAGATGATGTTCGCATTGCGGAACCGCGGGATGCTGGTAGCGGTGGTCCTTGCGCTGTCGCTTGTTGTCGGAGTGGCGGGGTGTTCGAGCACTTCGTCCAACGAGACCGTGGGGGACAGCGGAGGAAGCGGCACCGAGAACGCAGTAGGTCTGCCCGAGTCGCCCGACCCCGCACTCGACGCAGGGCGCCAGCTCATAGAGACCAAGTGCACGTTGTGTCATACCCTCGATCGTGTGAAGCAGGCCGACAAGAACCAGGCCGAGTGGGAGGCGACCATCGCGCGCATGAGGGATCTGGGGCTTGTCATCACGGACGAAGAAGTGCAGCAGGTCCTCGATTACCTCGAGAGCAGGTAGAAACTCAACGCGCGTGTCGGCGGACGTCGGCAGGACCACCTCAAGATCGGACTTGTAGCACAGCCTGGGGCACGAGCAGCCGCGCAGCCCCCGGGAGCACCCTCACGCCGAATGGGGTCGTGCACTCGAGCGCTTCGCCGTCGTACTGCAGGCGCAGGGGCGGATCCGCCTGGACAAGCACCTCATGGGCGGGCTCGATCTCGAGAGGGCCGCGCTCGGGTCGCTCTACCACGCGGTCGAGGAGGGCGTCCCAGACGGCCGGCAGGAGCCCGACTGCCGTTCGCGACCGTACGAGCGCGACTTCCAGACATCCGTCGCGGGGATTCGAGTCGTGGGTGATCGACAGGTCGAACTGAAGCCGTCCGATGTTCACCACCAGGACCGCGATGCCCTCGGTCGACATCTCGCGCCCGTCGAGCACGACCCTGAAGGCGGCGCGGGTCGGAGCGAGATTCTGCATGACGGCGGCGAAGTACGCGAGGACGCCCATCGTCGGCTTGAGGGAATGCGCCGCTGCCACGATGGCGGCGTCGAAGCCGGCGCCGGCGGCGACCATGAAACCCCGCCGCCGCTCGGGCTCGAGTGGCTCGAGACTTCCCAGGTGGGTCAGCTCGCCGATGTCGAAATCGAGGCACTCTCCCCTCATGGTGATGTCGGCGAGCTCTCCGGGATCAAAGGGCATGCGCATGTTCGAGGCGATCAGGTTGGCGGTTCCGCCCGGGTAGAGTAGCAGCGGCGTCCGGTGTTCCCGAAGCGCGTAC
>CAYWCB010000165.1:0-4772 GCA_964456615.1 uncultured Eubacteriales bacterium
CTCTGAATCTCATTGTGGTTTCGCTGAATTGGGGGATGCCGGTGGGTGGGACGTTGGCATCTTCCTTTGAGATGGACCCATCAGTTGGCTTGACGTCAAGCGCTGGCGGCTTCTACTGCCAGGTGGGAACTGGCACGGTCCTGCCGTTCCTCGGGGACGTGGTACCCGTGCCGGTGCCTCGTCCGCTGCGATCCCTGCTAAGCGTCGGGGACTTGGTGATGTTCCTGGGCGTGGGCATTCTGCTCGAAGAGAGCGTGAGGCGCGGTCGCTATCGGCCCAAGCATGCGATTGGGCCACGCTCCCCACTGCGAGGGTCGTAGACCGCGGGGGTGCTGTGAGTCCGCATTCGCTCGCTCCGAGGGATGCTACACTCTACTGACCCGGTGCCCCTCGGGTGCACATCAGGAGGAGACACAGTGAGAGCGGACGAGCGGTCCGGGCTCGAGGGCATCCCAGATTTCGGTGCGGTGGCGTCCCGACATCGGCTTGCCTCCCTAGTCGACAGCCACGCGACAGGATTGACGCTTCTGGTTGCGCCGTCTGGGTACGGGAAGAGCGTGCTCGCTGCGCAGTACATGATGTCCAAGCTCTCTGGACAGGGACTCTGGCTGGATTGTTCGCGAGCGGCGCAGGGGCTTGACTCCGTGCTACATGAGCTGCTGGTGGCTCTGAGTCCTGCCGGCGACCGCCGAGAACGGTGGGCGCCCGGGGTGCGTGCGCTGCGCGACGACTCTGAGGATCTCATCCTCTCTGTCGCGACGGCGGTATCCCGTCTGGATGACCCCAGGGCGACGGTGGTTGTTCTTGATGATCTCGCTGACGTGGGTGCCGAGTCGATTCAGCAGCTGGCGACTCTAGGGCGTCGATTGAGGGGCTTGGGCGCGCGTCTCATCGTCACGACGCGCTCGGTGGGAGCCGGTGCCGCAGTGTGGCTACATGACGCCCAGGTTGTGGACGCCGAAGATCTCAAGCTCACTCAACAAGAGGCGGCTGGTGTGGCGTCCGCCGTCCTAGGTGAAGATGTGGCAGAACGGGCTGTAGCATCTCTGCTCCATACGTGCATGGGTCATCCGGCGACGTTCGTTGTTCTTCTCCGGCATGCGGCGCTGGGCCCAGAGGGGTGGACGCCCAAGGAAACGCCGTCGCTAGATCTGCGAAGCCAACTCATGTACGTAGCGAGTTCTCAACTGTCCAGCAGCGAGCAGGAGGCCCTGCATGTGATGGCACTGCTTGGCAGGGGGACTGTTCCCGATCTGCGCAGATGTGGTCTCGAGTGCAATGCGCACTCGATTCTGCAGATATGCGCCGTGGTTCCACTGGTCCGGGTGGCCGAAGCGCGGAGCGTGGCGATCACCGATCAGTTCCGAGTGCATGATCTGGCCCAGGAGGTCTTCTCGTCGGAGGAGTACACAGCGACACTCTCGGGTTTGGCGGACTCCGTGTGGTCGCTCGCTGTCGACGTGTTGATGGACAGAGGAGAGACGCTTCGGGCAGCTCTGACTGTCGAAAGCCGGGCAGAGGAGTCGCAGACTGCGGACTGGCTGTTGCGGTACGGCGATCAGGTACTGAGGCACGGCGGATCGAGCTGCCTCATGCGCATGATCGAGCAGCTTCCGGTGAACCGATTCATCACGAGCCCGGGCCTGCTCCTGGTTCACGCGCGCCTACTGCGCGAGTACGCGAGGTTTGGTGAGGCGATTGAGAAGGCGAGTGTTGCCCGCACGATTGCGGAACATGAGAAGGACGAGGTTCTGATTGCCGACAGTCTGCTGGTAGCTGGCGAGTGCCACTCGGAGATTGGCAACTACGAAGCTGCGCTCGGGCTTCTGAGCGAGCTGGCAGCAAGATCACCGACATGGCTCACGCATGATCAGAGGGCTTGGGCACATGCGGTGATGGCCGGTTGCTGTATGCACCTTGGGAGAGATGCGGAGGCTGTGCATTACGCGTGCACGGCTGAGTCGCTGGCGTGTGACTGCGCATCGGCCGCCAGCGTGCAGTCGTATGTCATGGGGACGGCAGGCGCAATCAGCACGCTGATCCGGGGTGATATCGCCGCCTCACTGTCGCACTTCAATAGGGCCGCCGAGACTGGCGAGGTGCCGAAGGCCCTGCAGGCGAAGGCACTCGGGAATCGGGCGGTCTGTCTCTGTGAGATGGGGCGATTGGACCGGTGCGTGGAGGCTGTCGGAGCCAGTCTCAACACCTGTCTTGAGGCTGATCGTGGTCTCTACGGGGGGACCTTCCTGCCAGTGCGTGGGGCCGCGATGTTGGCTCAAGGCTCCAGTGAGGCAGGCCTCTCGCTCATGCGCGACGGCATTGCGTTGAGTCTGGAAGTTGGTGATCGTCAAGGCGCGGCCTACAATCGCATCTACCACGCGACCGCGCTTCGGGCGATCGGCCGGGCGCAGGAATCATTGTCGGAGGCGGAACAGGCACTGGAGTCGTTCTCCGGGCTCGATGCATCGTCCCAGCGCGAACTCGCCACGCTCGAACTCGCCGCGTCGCTCCTCACGCTAGATGACGTAGCGGCGGCCGCCCGCGCGGTCGAGTCGGTGCGCTCCACGATGAGCGGCCTCAACCTCTACCATCTCGTGCGCGCGGACATGATCATCGCCGAGATCGAACGCCGCGAGGGGCATGTCGACAGAGCAGTCGCCAGGCTGATGGGCCACGAGAAGTACATCCTCACCGAGAGCTCGAACTGGCAGATTGCCATGTACTGTCGCGCGTTCCCTGAGATGCTCGGATTGTTCGTGAGGGCGCTGGGAACAGAGCGACTACCAGCACACCTGCTTCGCATGATCCCGCCGGAAAACGCGGAGATCGTGCTGGAGGCGACGCGCGAGCTGCTGGAGCCAAAGCAGTGGACTCGACTGGCGCAGCGACTCCTTGGCAAGGAAGGTCTCGCGGAGTACGTGGCGCGCGGTGGTCGCCCGCTGTGTCGGGTGAAGCTGTTCGGCGGGCTCGAAGTGAATGTCGGAGGACGCGTGGTCACCGAACGAGAGTGGCGCAAGCGAAAGGCGAGGCTGCTGTTCGCGATGCTCGTGATCCGCGGCGGTCAAGACGTGCCGAGAGACCAGGTGCTCGACTATCTATGGCCGGACATGGACGAGGCGCGCGCCAAGAACAACCTGTATGTGATCTGGAGCGCGATGAAGAGCGCACTCAGTCCCGAGGCGGGCAAGAACGAGCCGTGCCCTTTCATCAGCAACACCGGCGCTGTCTGCCGAGTGGTTGCCGATTCCGTTCGCTCGGATGTCGAGGAGTTCGACCACGTCCTGGCGCAGGCGCGCGAAGCGCTGAATGGAGGGAATCCTGCGGACGCACTGCGGCCGTACGAGCGACTGGCCGAGATCTATCGCGGAGAGTTGCTCCCAGGCGACGTGTACGACGACTGGTTCGCTCAGGTGCGCGACGAGTACCGCGCCACTTACGCGGACGCGATGCTGCAGGCCGCTTCGATCCTACGGAGTCGCGACGACCACCTCGGCGCGCTCACCTTCGTTCGTCGCGCCCTCAATCAGGACCCATGGCGAGAGGATCTGTATCAGGCGGCTCTTGCCTGTCAGATCGGAGCGGGTCAGAGAAGCGCTGCGATCGACACCTACCTGCAATGCCGAGCGAGGCTCTCTGAGGACCTCGGGCTCGAGCCCTCTGCGGAGACGCGAGCCCTCTACGACGAGATCCTGGCGATGGAGGAGCGGCCGGCCCCACGCTCGACGTGGCCGGAGAGCTAGGAGCGATTCGGCCGCGTGGCAGCGCATGGCACGATCGGCAGTTCTTACCTCGCGGCCGGACCGCAAGAGGGTAAGGTCGGGGTAAGGAGCCGCTAAGCACCGCTTGCTACGTTGGTATCGGCCACCGGGAAGCCGGTGGTTCGAGGGACGACCAAGGGTTCGTCGGGCCTTCCTGCGGGAACCGAGCGAAGCGGCGCGGCTCATCAGGTGAGGCGATCGGGAGACGCCAGAGGGGCACCGACAGCGAGCCGTCAAGTCCGTCATCGGGTCCGATGGGCTCCATGTCGTTCCCTCATGCCCGGCTGGAGGCGTCTCTGACTCCTCCAGCCGGGCAGCGGCGTGCCCGCACATCATGAGGGGCGTACACCCCTGTCAAGGTCGCCGTGGCGGCCGGGAACTGCGTCTCCGACGGCACACCGCGTGCTAGAATCGCCTGTGCTGTCTGGAGTCCAACTTCACTGCTAGAGGTGCTGCACAACCATGGCGAACGTCCTCTCGAAGCTGCTCACCCTCGGTGAGGGTCGACAGCTCCGCGGCTACGAATCTATAGTCGCTCGCATCAACGAGCTCGAGCCGGAAACGGCCGCGCTCTCGGATGCCGATCTCGCCACGCGAACCGCCGACTTCAAGGAGCGTGTCGCCAACGGCGAGTCGCTCGATGACGTCCTTCCCGAGGCCTTCGCGACCGTGCGCGAGGCGGGCAAGCGCACCCTCGGTATGCGCCACTTCGACGTCCAGCTCATCGGTGGGATGGTCCTGAACGACGGGCAGATCGCCGAGATGAAGACCGGCGAGGGCAAGACGCTCGTCGCCACCCTGCCCGCCTACCTGAACGCACTCGCCGGCAACAGCGTCCACATCGTCACCGTCAACGACTACCTGGCCAAGCGCGACTCCGAGTGGATGGGCAAGATCTACCGCTTCCTCGGCATGGACGTGGGGCTCATCCAGGCGCTCATGCAGCCCTCGGAGCGGCATCCCGCGTATGCGGCCGATGTCACGTACGGCACGAACTCGGAGTTCGGCTTCGAC
>CAYWCB010000166.1:0-4757 GCA_964456615.1 uncultured Eubacteriales bacterium
TTGCGGTTCATGGCGCGGCCAAGCGTGTTCTTGGGGAGCATGCCCTTGACGGCCCTTTCGAGGACGCGCTCGGGATGACGCGCGAGCACACGCTCGTACGGGACGCCCTTCAGACCGCCCGGGTACCCGCTGTGACGGAAGTAGGTCTTCTGGGCGGCCTTGTTGCCGGTCAGACGGATCTTCTCGACGTTCACGACGATCACGAAATCGCCGGTGTCGACGTGCGGCGTGTACGTGGGCTTGTGCTTGCCCTTCAGGATCTTCGCGATCTCGCTCGCGAGACGACCGAGCACCATGTCGGTCGCGTCTATCACGAGCCATTCCCGCTCTACCTCGGCGGGTTTCGCATAGTAGGTCTTCACTCACGACCTCCACTAGTGCTCAACAGGGGGTGTTCGTTCCACGGTCTCACGGGGCCTTGGCGCGAACCCCTATACTTTAGCCGTGAGCATAGGGTGCGTCAACAACAAACGGTGCCGGGCGTATCCATAGCCCGTGAACCATGCCGCGGATGCTCCCGAGCCACGTCGGAGAGGCTGTATCAGGATTCCTCGAGCCCTCTGCCGAGCGGGTCCGCCGGGCGATCGGCCGAGCTGCCGAAGGCGCTTGCGGCGCGCTCGGCGCTAGAGCCACACGTCGTCCGGGTACGACACGGACCAGAGCGTCAGGCCCTTCGCGGGCGCCGTCTGACCGGCAGCGGTCCGGCTGCGGGCTGCGAGCACCTCGCCCACCCACGACGCCGGCCGACGGCCGGAACCGACCTCCACGAGGGTCCCGGCGATGACGCGTACCATCGAGCGCAGGAACGCATTCCCGGTCGCGCGCAGAACGACGCACGCCTCACCGAGCTCGACTTCTTCGGACACCTCGATCGAGTCGATCCGTCGCACTGTTCGCTTGCCCTCGGCGCTCTCGGCGACGCAGAACGAGCGGAAGTCGTGCTCTCCCTCGAGCAGGCCGGCCCCCTCCCGCATCGCGCCGAGGTCCAGCACGCCCTTGACCCACCACGAGAGGTCTGCGAGGAAGACCGGCGGCACATCGCCGGCGACCAGGCGGTACCGGTACTCGCGCGACTCCGCGTCGAAACGGGCGCTGAACCCGTGGCGCGCGATCCGGACCTCTCGTACGACGATGCCGGGGCCTGCGAGCGCCGTGAGTGAGCGAGCGAGCGCGTCTGCTCCCGGCTCCTCCCCGTTCCCCTCGAAGCTGACCACCTGCCCGAGCGCGTGCACGCCCGAATCGGTCCTGCCGGCGCCCACCGTCTCGACATCCCGTCGAAGCAGCGTGCTCAGCGCCTCTTCCAGGCGTCCCTGCACGGTCTCCAGGCCCTGTTGGCGCGCGAAACCCGCGAACGGCTCGCCGTCGTACGCGACGGTGAGGACGAGGGTGGGATGGGTAGCGTCCATGTCATCTCCGCGTATGCGAGTCAACCAGCCTCGCAACCTACACTAGCAATCCGATCGCGACCATGAGCGGCACGGCCACCGACAGCACGAGCCAGTCGATCGCGACCAGGCGGCTCTGTCTGAACTTGGTTCGACCGACGCCGCCACGATAGCACCGCGACTCCATGGCGGTCGCCAGGTCGTCGGCTCGCCTGAAGAGCGAGACGAACAGCGGCACGAGAACGGGGACGTACGCCTTGGCACGCGTGATCGGCCCGCGAGCGTCGAAGCGGGCCCCACGCGCGCTCTGGGCGACGATGATCTTCTCCGCTTCCTCGGCGGTGGTGGGGATGAACCGCAGCGCGATGGTGAGCATCATCGCCACGTCCCCGGCCGGGAAGCGCACTCGCTCGAGTGGCTTCATGAGTCGCTCGAGCCCGTCGGTGAGCGCCACCGGAGAGGTGGTGAGCGTGATGAGCGACGTCCCGAGCACGAGCAGGAGGATCCGCAGGCCGAAGAAGAGCCCGCGCATCAGCCCGGGGCCGTCGATCGCGAGCGGGCCGATCTGCACGAGCGAGACGGTCGCCGGGTTCCACCGAAGCGCATGCACGAGCACCGTGAAGGCGAGCAGGAACGAAACGGCCTTCAAACCGCGAAAGACGATGCGGAGCGGGATCCGGGACTCGGCAACCGCCACCGCGGCGAGCACGGCCGAAAGCCCCAGACCGAAGAACCAGTCCACCGAGAACAGCATGGCCGTGTAGGCGACCGTCAGCCCGAGCTTCGCCCGCGCGTCGAGGCGATGGACGGGAGACTCGGTCGGCACGTACTGCCCGAACGGGACCGGGATGCTCATCGGCCGCACCCGCTCATCTGTCGCATCCCTCTCGCCCGGCCAGCGCCCTGGCCACGTTCGACGCCGCCACAACGGGTTCCAGCGAGATCCCGGGCAGCGGAATGCCGGCGCGACCGAGGCGGAGCTGCACGTCCAGGAGTGGGGGAGGCCGCAGGCCCTGCTCCAGGAGGGCGTCGGGCTCGTGCAGAAGATCCTTCACGGAGCCGTAGAAGCCTGTTCTGCCGCCAAGGAGCACCAGCACGCGATCCGCCTCGGCGAGGAACTCCTCGGCATCGTGCGTCACCACGACCACACCCGTGCGGGCCCGGAGAGCGGCGAGGATGCGCTTGACCGCTGCGCGACCGGGTGCGTCGAGGCCCGCTGAGGGCTCGTCCGCGAGCAGGTACGCCGGACGCATGGACAGTACTCCGGCGAGCGCGACCCTGCGCGCCTCCCCGCCCGAGAGGCCGAACGGAGAGCGTTCCGCGAAGAGCACGGGATTCAGGCCGACGGTCTCGAGTGCGCCACGCGACAGCGCGAGGGCATCGGTCTTCGCGTGGCCGAGATTCGTCGGCCCGAAGGCAACGTCCTCCAGGACCGTCTCGGCGAAGAGTTGTGACTCGGGATCTTGGAACGCGATGCCGACGCCGGCGCCTCGGACCTTCGGCGAGAGGGGCTGTCCATCCAGCAGGACCTCTCCCGCAGCCGGTTCGAGCAGCCCCGCGGCGAGCCTGAGCAGCGTCGACTTGCCCGAGCCGGTCGGTCCGACCACCAGAACGAGCTCCCCCGGCTCGACGCGCAGCGTCACATCGACGAGGGCCCGTTGCTCCCACTGCTGACCGGCACCGTAGACGAAGCTGACCTGGTTCAGTTCGAGGGGCACAGCAGGCTCACTATGGTGTCAGCGTCGAGTGCGGTCATCGGCAGATCCACCGAAAGAGCGCGCAGCTCGCGCACGAAGACGCCCAGCCTGGGCAGCGCCAGACCCCATTGCTCGAGCTTCTCTGGATGGGACAGAAGGTCGCACGGGGAGCCGAGGAAGGCTCGCTCGCCTTTCTCGAGGACGAGCACGCAGTCCGCGCGGACCGCGTCCGACAGATCGTGCGTGATGTGCAGCACACCGTGCGACTCGTCCTTGAGCGCCTCGAGCGCCGCAAGCACGTCCGCCCTGCCTTCGGCATCGAGCATGGACGTGGGCTCGTCGAGCACGAGGTAGTCGGGTCGCATCGCGAGCGCGCCCGCAAGCGCGAGCCGCTGCTTCTGCCCACCCGAGAGCAGGTGGGGCTCGCGACGCTCGAATCCCTCGAGCCCGACCGCGGAAAGGGCATCGGCCACCCGCCGCTCGATCTCAGCGGGCTCGATACCGAGGTTCTCAGGGCCGAAAGCGGTGTCCTCTTCCACGACGGTCCCGACGATCTGGTTGTCCGGGTTCTGGAACACGACGCCGATCCGGCGTCGCACCTCCCAGACCTTCTCCTCTTCGCTGGTATCGATACCGTCCACATCGACTCGACCGGCAGACGGAAGGAGCAGCCCGTTCGCCAGGCGCGCGAGCGTCGACTTCCCCGACCCGTTCGCGCCGACAACCGCAAGCGTCCGGCCACGGTCCAGCTCGAACGACACCCCGCTCAGGGCCGGAACCGTGCCACCCTGCGAGCGATACTCGAAACTCACGTCGTCGAATCGGATCATCGGCACCTCACAGTACGCACCGGATCTTGTGCGGAGCTCCCGGCGGGCCGTCCCGCCGTCCGCCAGGGACCTTCCAGTCTTCCGCACTCCCGGCGCGACAAGGGCCCCGACGTCGCGGGGCCCTCTCATACTACGTCACCAGCGCTCTTCGTCGCCGAGGAGCCCGCTTCGGTCGAACGGGCTAGTCGACCAGCTCCATGATGACCATGGGAGCGGCGTCGCCCTTACGCGGGCCAAGTTTCAGGATCCGGGTGTAGCCGCCTTCCCGCTCCGAGAACCGCGGCGCGATGTCGGCGAATACCTTGTGGACGAGCTCCTTGTCCTGAAGCTCTGTCATGGCAAGACGCAGCGAGTGGACGTCGCCCTTCTTGCCCCAAGTGATGATCTTGTCGACGAGGGGGCGCACTTCCTTCGCCCGCGCCTCTGTGGTCTTGATGCGCTCGCTGGTGAACAGCGCGATGGCAAGTCCCCGCAGCATCGCGGTCGTGTGGCTTGCGTCGGTGCCGAGCTTGCGGCCCTTCTTCAGGTGTCTCATCTTGAGCGATCTCCCGTTACTGCTTGAGCCCGAGGCCCATGCCCTGGAGCTTGTCCTTGACTTCCTCGATGGACTTCGCCCCGAAGTTGCGGATGTTGAGGAGGTCGGCCTCCGAGCACTCGGTGAGCTGGCCAATCGTGTTCACGCCCTGCCGCTTGAGGCGATAGAGGCGATCCCAGACGACGTGGCGTGCCTGCGGATCGAGGCCGGTGGTCGGCTCGTCGAGAACCAGGATCGCCGGGTCGTTCACGAGCGAGCGGGCGATCGTCAGGCGTCGCTTCATGCCACCGGACATGTGCTCGACCTGGTC
>CAYWCB010000167.1:0-2385 GCA_964456615.1 uncultured Eubacteriales bacterium
CCCGGTCCGGTGTCTCGAGACCGCGTCTCGGGCGCTCGTGAAAGATCGAGGCTAGGGATGGTCCACCGGGCTTCCGGTTCGAGTGGGATGTCCGTCGAGTCTAGCAGTCCGGCACTCCACGGCACCTCTCTCCCCCTTGCGCTAGAATACCCCATGGGGTATATTTGGGCACGGAGCGCCGAAGAAGTGACGTTCGGCCCCGCGAATGCCGCCACTGGAAGGACACGAATGAGCATCGTCACCATCGACACCGCCGCCTGTGACAGGTCTCCGGGCTGTCCCGCCCGTCACGCGTGCCCCAAGGACGCGATCGTTCCCGTTCCGGGTGGCCCGTATCCGGGCGCGAGCGGGTACATGGTCCGTGACGAGCTCTGCGCGGGGTGCGGCATCTGTGCCAGGGTGTGCCCCGGGCAGGCCATATCGTCGACGTAGGATCTTCGCCGAAGGAGCAGCCGTGATGACCGAACCAACCGTGACCATACAGGTCTTCGATCTGCCGGCCTACACGTCGTGCTTCAGCGGCGGTTGAGGGCCCTCGTGGTCTCCGGAGGAGATCACGATGATCGTCGGTGCCGAGCTCGAGCGGCGTTTCGGACAATCGGTGCGGATCGTGTACGTGGACGCGGCAGAAGAGAGCGTGCGTGCCGAGCACCCCGGCCTGATCGACGAGATCGAGAGGCTGGGTCTGCTGTACCCCGTGACCCTCATCGACGGCACGCCGGTGTACGACGGCGCGGTCTCCTACCCTGCGATCATGCGCGCGGTCCAGGAGAGGCTCGACGCGGTCCAGGCGTGAGCCGGCGAGAAGCCGACCGGTGCGCCGGCTCTAGCGCCGGGGGAAGTACCGCTCGAGGAACAGGCCGACGAGGCCCTTGCTCCAGAACTCATCCCATGCCGTGCGGTGCATGCCTTCGGGCGGGAGCGTGGCATCGTAGCGGCGGCGGCTCGCCGGGTCCTTCAGTGTCCGATAGGCCTCGTTGATCAACTGCATCCGCTGGTTCGCCGTCTGCCGGCGGTCCGGGCTCGACACGTCCGGGTGGTACTTCAGGGACAGCGCCTTGTAGGCGCGCTCGATGACCTCGGGCTCCGCGTCCCGTCGGACCTGGAGCACCTGGTAGTAGTCGATGAAGCGATGAGCCACGGGCGTCCCTCGGCCTAGATCGCGGCAAGGTCGTCGACTGGGCGGGCCTCGCGTTCCGCCGCGATGACACCGGCTACAACGAGACCGACCCCAACCCACTGCATCAGTGTAAGTCTCTCCCCGAGCACGAGGGCGGCGAGCGCGATCGTGAAGATGGGTTCGAAGGTCGAGAGGATCGAGGCCTGCGACGGTCCAAGGTGACGGACGCCGCGCAGATACAGTACGACCGCGAGGAATGTCGGCAGCAACACGATGGCGCCGAGTAGCATCCAGACCCGAATGTTCCACTCCGCGGTGGACAGCGTGTCCCCGCTCAGGAGCGTGATCACGCCGATACCCACCGAAGCGATCCCGAACGTGTATGCCATCAGCACGATCCGCGACCGTCCCAGCAGCCATCGGTGCGAGAGCATGTTGAACACGCTGTAGCCCGCTGCCGCCCCGAGGCCGAGCACCACCCCCAGGGGGCGGACGGACGCCCCCGGCGTGAAGGGGTCGAGAACGAGCGCACAGCCCGCAAAGGTGAGCGCCACCGCCGCCATGCGCAGGAGCGTGAACGATCGTCCGGAGAACAGCGACTCGGCGACGGCGACCATCGCGGGATAGGTGTAGAGGAGCACCGCTACGATGGAGGCGTCGGCGAACGTGAGCGCATAGAAGAAGCAGATCGATGCCGCGCCGTACCCGAACACCGCGATAGCGCCGTAGCGGGCGACGTCTGAGAGCGGTGCGAGAGCCTCGCGCGGACGACGGAGTGCCAGGTAGACGAAGAGCAGGATCGAAGCCAGCGCGAACCGCCACGAGAGGAGGGGCAGAGGTCGGGCTCCTTCTTCGTACGCCAGAGGAGTGAACACGGCGAGGGTGCCGAAGCACGCCGCCGCAACGACGACCGCCGCCACAGAAGCACTCCGACTCACGCAGACCCTTCCACGAGACGTCCGGTGTGACACCGTCCCATCGCACGAGCGGCAGAGTCAAGCGTGTCCTCGGGACACGTGCGGGGAAGTCTGGGGCTGACGAAACGGATGGTAGACTCGCCGCGGGCAAGGCCGGACGGAAGGCAGGTGTACGTGGAGCGCGGCATCCCAAGGGTAGGTCGGCTCGCCCTGTGGCTGCCATCGATCGCCTGGATGGCCGCGATCTTCTGGCTCTCCTCGATCCCAGGGTCTCGCATGCCGAGCGGCTACAGCACGCTGGGCCACCTGCTCGCCCGCCGCCCGGAGGAGGTCATCCGCCGGACGGTG
>CAYWCB010000167.1:2395-4743 GCA_964456615.1 uncultured Eubacteriales bacterium
CTGCTCGTCATGCCGCTCCGACTCTCCCGCTCGAAAGGAGAGGCGATCGCGATCGCCTCGATCCTCGCGTCGTTCTACGGGATCACCGACGAGCTGCACCAGGCCTTCGTCCCGATGCGCACGCCCGATGTCACGGATTGGGGCCTGGACACGCTCGGCGCCTTCGCGGGAGCCCTCGTGGTGGCGTGGCTCGTCGACGCGCTTCGCCAGCGGATGGAAGCCAGAGCGCGACCCTAGTAGATGCCGGTGCGCGCCGCCTCGGCGGCAGACACACCGAGTTGGCGGATCTTGATCTTGAAGTCGTGTGCGTTCGCGGCCATCGCGATCGCATCGTCGAGCGTGATGCGCTGGTCCTGGTAGAGCCTGAGCAGGCTCTGATCGAAGGTCTGCATCCCGTAGTAGCCACCGTCTTCGATCGCGTCGCGGATCTTGTAGGTCTGGTCGGGGTCGGCGATGTACTCGCGGATCGTCCCGGTCATGACCATGACCTCGACGGCGGGGACCAGGCCCCCGGTCGTAGAGGGTATGAGCCTCAGGGAGATGATGCCCTTGAGGGTCGATGCGAGCATAAGACGGATCTGTCTCTGCTGGTATGGCGGGAAGAAATCGATGATGCGGCTGATCGTCTCGGTGGCGTCGATCGTGTGCAGCGTCGAGAGGACCAGGTTGCCCATCTCGGCGGCCGACATGGCTGCTGAGACCGTCTCGTGGTCGCGCATCTCTCCGATGAGGATGACGTTCGGGTCCTGCCTGACGACGTGACGGAGCGCGTCCGCGTACGACTCGGTGTCCATTCCGATCTCACGCTGGCTGATGATGCACTTGTCGTCGGCGTGCAGGACCTCGATGGGGTCCTCGATCGTGACGATGTGGCCCTCCCGGGTCGCGTTGATGTGGAAGATCATCGAGGCCAGCGTCGTGGTTTTGCCCGATCCCGCGGTGCCCGTCACGAGCACCAGGCCGCGCGGCTCGTCGGCGAGCGTTCTCACGATAGGCGGCAAGCCGAGCTCCTCGACGGTCGCACGTCCGGTGACCACCCGGCGGAACACGATCCCCACGCTTCCTCTCTGGTGGAACACGTTCACGCGGAACCGGCCTACCTTGTGGAGGGAGTATGCGAAGTCGACTTCGCACTGGGAATCGAACTGCCTCTTCAGGCGTTCGTCCATCATGCTCAGGGCAAGCGCGTGCGTGTCCGCCGGAGACAGCACGACCTGATCGCCAAGGACCCTCAATGTGCCGCTCACGCGGACTGCAGGAGAACTCCCCGCCTTCAGGTGAAGATCGGATGCCCCACAGCTCACCATCATGCGAAGAAGACTGCCGATATCAGCCATCCGTCACGCTCCCACTCTGCCCGTGTATACCCACGTTCTGTGTGTCGGCAGCCTGCAAACGCCACTGTAGCGGAAGAGCGCGAGGGCACGACAGCGGTCGGCCGGGCTGATGCGTGCGGCCGGAGGCGGCGGGACGTCGCTTCCGGTCAGGGCCTGACGGCGCCCGCGTAGTCACCGCGGTCGAGGGGCGCGACCCTGACGACGTCACCCGTCCTCGGCGAGTGGATGTACGATCCGCCACCCACATAGATCCCTACATGGTGGATCGGGGAGCCGAAGAAGACGAGGTCTCCAGGTTGCAGGTCCGAGCGCGACACCCGCTCGCCGCTACCGAACTGCGCCGACGAACTGTGGGGCAGCGAGACGCCCACCTGCCGGTAGACGAACATCGTGAACCCGCTGCAATCGAAGCTGTTCGGCCCGTCGGCCCCCCACCGGTACGGCGCGCCGAGGTAGCGCATCGCCACCTCCACTACTTCGCTTCGTGCCGCGCGGGTCGGCGGCGGGAAGTAGTGCTCGATCACCGGAACGTACCGCGCGCGCGCTGCGGCGGCGACGGCGGCGCGTGCCCTGGCAGCGGCGGCCGCCTCCTCGGCCGCCTCGAGAGCGGCGATCTCGTTCTCGAGCCCACGAAGCAGGCTCTTGCGCCGGGAGAGCTCCGATTCGATGCTCGCCTTGCGCTCGGCCATCCTTCTCACTTCGCGCTTGGCCTTGGCCTCCTTCGCCGCGAGCGCCTTGCGTGCCGCGCGTGCCTCAGCGCGCGCCTCGTTGAGCGCAATGACGTCGTTGGCGTCGCGCACGTTCAGCATCTGAAGGATGTCCCAGGTAGCCGCGAACTCGTCGAAGTCCTCGGACTGGAGCAGCACCTCGAGGAAGGTCACCGGGCCGTTGCGGTACATGCTCCAGGCGCGCGCGTTGAGGTCTGTCTGGATCGCGTCGATGCGCTTGGTCGCCTTGGCGATCCTCTTCTGCTCGACACGCATGTCCGCGCGCAGCCCCGCGAGCCGTCCA
>CAYWCB010000168.1:0-4628 GCA_964456615.1 uncultured Eubacteriales bacterium
CGCCGAGGTACTTCTCAGCGTCGGCCTTGAGCTTCTGCAGGATCATCGCCGAGATCTCCTCGGGCGTGTAGTGCTTGCCCTCGACCTCGACGTTGGCACGGCCGTCCTTGCCCTTCTCCACCTTGAACGCCACGGTCTTCCGCTCGGAGGTCGTCTCCTCGTACTTGCGGCCGATGAATCGCTTGATGGACTTCACCGTGTTCTCAGGGTTCGTGATCGCCTGATTCCTCGCCGCCTTGCCGACGATGCGCTCGCCGTCCTTGCGGAAGGCAACGACCGACGGGGTCGTCCTGTCGCCCTCGGCGTTGACGATGATTGTCGGCTGTCCTCCTTCAAGGACGGCCATTGCCGAGAACGTAGTGCCTAGATCGATTCCAAGTACCTTGGCCATGGAATGCGACTCCCCTTTCGTGTTCCTGTCATACTGCTCGGCGCATGCGCTGAACAGGTCCCTTCACTTCTCTGCCGCGACATTCCGGCGCGGGGCAGACGTAGACTAACATCTAAGTCGCATGCTATCAAGTTTCTTGACCGCCGATTTATCATACCCGGGCGAGCGGAATCGAAGACGAGCGCGACAAACGCCCGGTCGATTCCCCCTTTACATCCCCTGGAGCGCTCGCTAAGGTACGGCACGGTCAATCCACCCAGGGAGCCCTCGTGCGGCCCCGCTCGCGTGACAAGGAGTCGCCGTGCCACGTCCCGTCATCAACGCAGAGGAGTGCTCGGCTTGCGGGATTTGCGTCGACAGCTGCCCTGAAGGAGTGCTCGAGATAGTCGGTGACTGCGCCGAGCCGGTGAACGAGGACGATTGCACGGCGTGCGCGACGTGCATCGAGGAGTGCCCGATGGGCGCCATCACCGAGATCGAGGAAGATTAGTCGGTTCCCCCGACGCGAATCGCCTGCATCTGCTTCCAGATGCGCTTCTTTCGAACCTGGTCGCCGAGCGACGCCTCCAGCCCGTCGAGGGCCACCAGCGTCCGCCCTTTGGCCCGCACGGACCGACCGAACGCGACCCGCCCCATGCCGAAGGCCGCCCAAACGTCCTCGGCCGCCTGAGCGTCCAGCGCGATCACGACCGACGGGTCGACAGCTTCGACCGCGTACCGCAGGCGTGCGACGCGCTCCGCGGACCCGAGACCCGGCTCAGGACGACTGAGGATCCGAAACGCCGCCGAGGGGTCGTATCCGAGTTCGGCAAGCGCGCTGTCGGCAGCCGCGCCGTCGGGGCCGGACAGCGCCGGACCACCTGCGGCCTCCGCCGGTCCGGGTAGC
This sequence comes from uncultured Eubacteriales bacterium, assembly GCA_964456615.1. GTDB lineage: Bacteria > Actinomycetota > Coriobacteriia > Anaerosomatales > CAVRZR01 > CAVRZR01. The sequence continues at coordinate 1,278 of CAYWCB010000168.1, forward strand.
CCTTTGACCAGGGCGACCTGTGCCAGAAGGTCGCCGCTCGCAGGCACGACATCGGCACCCGGCGCACGGGCGTTCGCGAGATCCAGTTCCGCGCTCGCCTTGGCCTCGTAGAGAGCCCTCAGCTCCTCACCCGACGCGGCTGATGCGCTCGAGTCGGCTTCGTGGTGATGCCCGTCCTCGTTCGTCACGACGTGCCCGGACCTCCCGAGTCGGCGCTCGCACGGAACCAGCGCCACGTCGCCGCAAGCCCGCGCTCGAGCGTGACGTTCGCGCGCCACCCGAACACCGCGGCCGCCTTCGTGGGGTCGAGCGCGCTCCTGACTATATCGCCCTCGCGCTCCGGGGCGTGCGCGAACACGCCGTCGTAGCCGGTCGCATCTCGCACGCAGAAGCTCAGCCGGTCCACCGAGGTCTCGATGCCCGTGGAGATGTTGTAGGCAGACGTCGCAATCTCGGCGGCATCCTCCTCGGGCGTGCGCCCCGCGCACCACAGCGCCGCGTCGCTCACCAGAGCGGAGGCGAGGGCGGAAGCCACGTCCGAGACGTAGACGAAGTCGCGCGTCTGACGACCGTCTCCGAATACCGTCGGCTCGACCCCGCGCGCGATCGTGTCGAGGAAGATCGCGACGACACCCCCCTCGCCGGTTGCGTCCTGGCGTGGTCCGTAGACGTTGGCGAACCGAAAGCTCGCGAAGTCGATGCCCGTGCCTCTCAGCTCCTCGGCGAGCAGACGCTCCGCCTCGAGCTTGGAGCGGCCGTAGGGGCTGAGCGGCTCCGTCGGCGCCGTCTCCGGCAGCGGCACGACAGCGGGGTCGCCGTACACGGCCGCCGACGAGGCAGACAGCACCCGCCGGGCACCAGCGCTCGCCGCTGCCTCTGCCACTCGGCGCGTGCCCTCGGCGTTCACCGCCCAGTCGCGGTCGGGGTCTGCCAGGGACGCCGCGACGCTCGCCTGAGCCGCGAGATGCACGACTGCCTCCGGGGCAAGCTCGGCAACGACCGCTGGCAGCGAGCTGCCCAGGATGTCGAGCCGGCGAAACCGCGCCGCAGGGTGGAGATTGCCGATCTTGCCGGTCGAGAGGTCGTCGATGACGCTCACCTCATGCCCGGCGCCGAGCAGCACGTGAACCACGGCGGAGCCTATGAAGCCCGCACCACCCGTGACGAGGACCCGCACGTTGCTCCCTCCGGGTGCTACTGCCCGACCGCCCTCGGCGCGTCTTCCAGCGGACGCGCGTCGACGAGATCGGACTGGACGATGAGACGATACCTGGCGCTGTACGGTGGGTGACATGCCGTCAAGGTGAGGATCGGCTCCTCGGTCGGCGCAATCACCTCGACCTGCCACGGCCGCACGGCGAACGAACTCGACACCCGGTACCGGTAGCGCCGGAACGGAGTGTAGACGTCGATCACGTCGTTCTCGCGCAGCCGATCCAGGCTCCGGAAGGGTGCCAGATAGGTCGTGCGGTGACCTGAGATCGCGCAGTTGCCCGTCGGGCCCGGCACGCTCGTCGACAGGATCCAACCGGGCCCGCGCTTGAGCGACTCCCGATCCGTCCCCTTGACGACCGGCGAGTCCAGACCCATGCGGCGGATCACGATCCTCCCTATGACGTCGCCGGTGTCTGCTTCTCTCCAGAATCGCGCATCCTGCCCCTCCCAGCCTCCGAAGTCCAAGACGGGTCCGGCCGTGTCCGTCTCGACCACCTTGGGGCTCGACGCGGCGACCGGTCCGAGCTGTTCCAGACTGGCGCTCGCGCTACGTCGAGCCAGGCCTGACTCGACGTCGGTCAGGCCGTAGTACCCAAGAAGCCCGATCGCGACACCGAGCAGCACGTTCCCCAGGGCGCGCGCGACGATCCTCGCATCGCTGCTTGGCTGTGATGCTGCTGCCGTCGTCATGGGTTCTCCCGGTGAGGAATCGGCCGTGCGGCCGTATCTCGGACGGCAGCTGCGCTCGCGCAGCCGGTCCTTCGATTCGCCGCCCGCACCCTCAAGATTCTAGCCCGCTACGCCGAAGCATTGAGTAGCGCCGTTTGAAAACGGTACATCGGCAGCGCTCCCGAAAAGGGCACCGCGGTTCGAAAGACCGCTTCGCAAAGTCACGGGCCTACCGGAGAAACCCTCTCCCACGGCAGCCGGACCGCCGGGTCAGAGACACGCATCGCGCGTCTCCACCCACAAGAAGGGGCGGAGTCGCGCCGATCCGTACTCGGACCCGTGAAGGAGCAGCGCCTTGCAGTATCGGCTCTCGCAGCCGCAACGCACCTGGTGGTTCCCTGCGGTGGCTCTGGCTCTCGTGGTTGCGCTCACGTGGGCACCCGTGGTCGCCGCCGCGGTGAGTGCCGCCGCGTCGGAACAGCCACAGACGACGCGACCGTTCACGTCCGGCGTCACATCCGAACCTGTCGGCGAGAAGTTCAGCGGCATGGACACCACGACGGCCCGCGTTCTCGCTTCGCCTCTCCCGAAGCGCGCCGCACCGCCGCCGAAGGCGAGGCCGACGGCAAGCGCAGTGATCGGCGTCAGCCGGACCATCGAACGGGGCCCGTCCCGGCCTGTGTCCCTCCCGTCCGCAGGCAGCAGCGAACGGGGAAGCGCCCAAGGCGACGCCGCCGCATCGCGCCAGAAGCAGCCCAGCGCCGGCTCCACAAGGACGACCGCCAAGACAGACTCGAAGCCGTCCACCAACAAGAAGCCGGCCTCAAGCGGCGGCTCTTCCGCGGGGTCGAAGGACTCGGAGGAGTCTGCTGGGGATAAGCTGGCTCAGGCGCAGTCGATCCTCGCATCGCTCATCGCCCAGCACCCGATTCTCGCGGGTACGACCGTGAGCATCGGCGCCACACCCGGTGGCTACCAGGCAGTCGCGTACTTCAAGAGCGGCAGGATCCTCATCAGCCCGAACCACAAGGCGTCACTCAGCACCATCCTTCGCCACGAGATCTGGCACATCATCGACTGGCGCGACAACAACCGTATCGACTGGGGCGAGAACGTCCCGCCGAAGTAGCCCAGCGTGAGAACCCGAGGCAACGCACAGCGGCCCGCCGTTCCTGGCGGGCCGCTGGCAAGATTCCACCCGCGAAAGACGTCGTATCGAAGACGCTATGCCGGCGTGCGCCCGATCCTCCTGAGGACGAGGCCGCCGGCCGCCGCGAAGGCGGCGATGAGGCCGAGGAGCGCGATGTTGCCGCCGGTGAAGGGCAGGTAGGGCTCTTCCTCTTCAGTCGACGCGACCGGCTCGACCTCGGTCGGCTCCGTAGGTTCGACAGCGGGCCCCTCGACGACGACCTCGATGGAGTCGTCGTCCTCGTTGTTGGTCGTGTCGGTGTCGCCCTCGACGTTGGC
>CAYWCB010000169.1:0-1122 GCA_964456615.1 uncultured Eubacteriales bacterium
CGCCTGCGGCACGGGTCTTAGCTCCCCGCCACACTCGGCATGGAACGGGATCTGTCCTGCAGGGGCCGTGCGGATGAAGCCGCGCCTACATCCTCTCCGGCGCGCTCACCCCGACGAGCGAAAGCACGGTCTCAAGCGCTATTCGCGTCGCATCGACCGCATACAGGCGCGCGGCCGTGAGCTCGGGCGCGTCGGGGTCGACCACGCGACATTGCGTGTAGAACTGGTGGAACGTCGCGGCCAGCTCCTCGGCGTATCGAGTCATCTTGTGCGGGGCGAGGTCACGAGCGGCCAACTCCACGACCTCGGAGAACTCCGCCAGCTTGCGCATGAGGGCGAGCTCGGGCTCGGAATCGAGCAAGCCCAGCGGGGCCTGCGGGTCGATGAGCGAGGCGGCCGTCGCCGCTATGTCGACCGACTCGTCGGCGGTGTCCGCGCCCACTCCCTTGCGCAGGATCGCGCAGATGCGTGCGTGCGCGTACTGGACGTAGTAGACGGGGTTCTCGGCGGACTGCTGCTTGGCGAGCCCGATGTCGAAGTCGAGCGGCTGGTCGGTCGAGCGGCGCAGGAAGAAGTAGCGCGCGGCGTCGGACCCTACCTCGTCAAGCAGGTCCTCGAAGGTCACCATCTCGCCGGTGCGCTTGGACATGCGGACGGCCTCGCCGTTGCGGAAGAGGTTCACGAGCTGCCCGATGACGATGTCGAGCTGCCCGGGATGGCCGAGCGCGGCGACCGCGGCCTCCATGCGCTTCACGTAGCCGTGGTGGTCGGCGCCCCAGATGTTGATGACTCGGTCGAAGCCGCGATCGTACTTGTCCTTGTGATACGCGATGTCGGCGGCGAAGTACGTGTACTCCCCGTCCGACTTCTTGAGAACGCGGTCCTTGTCGTCGCCGAAGTCGGTCGAGCGAAACCAGATCGCACCGTCGTGGTCGTAGACGTAGCCGGCTGCGCGCAGGGCATGGATCGCCGAGTCGATGGCATTGAGCGCCTCTGGCGTGCCCGGCGCTCCCGAACCCGGCTCGTGCAGCGTGCGCTCGGAGAACCAGACATCGAAGTCGACGCCCATGCCGTGGAGCACGCGCTTGAGGTGCTCGAGCACCTGCGCGTACGCCTTCTCCT
>CAYWCB010000169.1:1132-4599 GCA_964456615.1 uncultured Eubacteriales bacterium
GCGTTTCTCGCTCGGTAGGCGTCGCGATCGCATAGACGTCGCCCTCGTCGTCGAGGATCTCGCGCGCGATCTCGGTGATGTAGGCGCCCTGGTAGCCGTCCTCTGGGAACTCGACGTCGTGGCCGCAGAGCTCCATGTACCTCGCCGAAACAGACTTCGCGAAGATGTCCATCTGCACGCCGACATCGTTGATGTAGAATTCGCGCTCGACCGCCCAGCCCGCGTGCGCGAGCACCCGCGCCATCGAGTCGCCGAGTGCCGCCCAGCGTCCGTGACCGACGTGCATGGGACCGACGGGGTTCGCGCTCACGAACTCGACCTGCACGCGGCAGCCTTCACCGACACCGATTCGACCGAAGTCTCTGCCCTGCTCGCGCACGTCGGTGAGCACGCGCTGCAGTGCCGCGGGGCTCAGGCGCAGGTTGATGAAGCCGGGTCCCGCCACCTCGACCGAGACGATGTCGGGGCTCTCGGCGATCCGCGATGCGATGATGTCGGCGACCTCGCGGGGCGGCTTGCCGGCCGCCTTGGCGATGCGGAGCGCGACACTCGTGGCCCAGTCACCGTGCTCCGCATCGCGGGGCCGCTCGGGAGCAGGATCGGGAGGCTCGGGCAGGGAGAGCTCGCCATCGACCGCAGCGCGCTCGAGCGCCTGCGTGACGAGATCGGCGATGAGGGACTTCACGGGCAGGTGGCTCCTTCGTGTCCGGCTCGACTCCCAGCGGCCCAGCGGCGTCGGTTGCAGCCGTCGGATCGGGCACGTCGCAGCGCCTAAGGATAGCGCGACGACCTGCGCCGTGCGACACGACGCACTTCGCACTGCGCGCCGGGGCCGCTAGCGGTGGTACGGCTCCCCCCGCATGATGCGGAAGGCCCGGTAGAGCTGCTCGAGCAGGACCACACGCGCCATCTGGTGCGGGAGTGTCATCGGCCCCAGGGACAGCCGCTCGTCGGCGCTCGCGAGCGCGTCGGGTGAGAGTCCGGCCGCACCGCCGATGAGGAACGCGATCGAGCTTCGACCGTTGGTATCGTCGTGGGCGAGCCACTCGGCGAATCTCTCCGAGGACAGCTGCTGCCCGTCTGTGTCGAGCGCGACGACGTGCGTGGCGCCGACTGTCCGAAGCGCCCGGAGCACGTCGGCACCCTCGGCGGCGACAGCAGCTGACTCATCCCGCGAGACATCACGATCGGCGACCTCCGCGATCGCGACGGTCGCGTACGGCGCGAGACGCTTCAGGTACTCATCCGCGGCGTCGCGCCAATGCCGCTCCTTGAGCCGCCCGACCGCAACGATCGTGATCTTCGCGGGCATCCGGCCTGCCTGCTACTGCCGCATCTCATCAGAGCCGAGCGTGACATCCAACGTCCGCCGCGCGTCGTCGCGAACGATCGCGACCTTGACGACCTCTCCTACCTTGCGCAGTCGGATCGCCGAGAACACGTCCTCGAGAGACGTGATGTTCGTGTCGTCGATCCTCGTGATGATGTCGCCGGCCTTGATACCGGCTCGCTCGGCGGGCGACGCGGGCTGCACGAAACGCACGAGCACGCCCGACTTCACGGGCAGGCTGTACTGTGCAGCCACGTTCTCGTCGATAGCCTGGGTCGAGACGCCGATGTAGGCATGCGTCGCCTTGCCCGTCGTGATGAGCTGGTCGGCGATATCGATGGCGAGGTCGACCGGTATCGCAAACCCGATGCCCGCCGAGCTTCCGGACGTCGACTCGATGAGCGTGTTGATGCCGATGAGCTTGCCCCGCTCGTCGACGAGCGCGCCGCCCGAGTTGCCGGGGTTTATCGCCGCGTCGGTCTGGATGAGGTTCGTGTACAAGGTGAGGTCCACGTTGTTGATACTCGCGCTGCCGGTGCGGCCCAAGGCCGACACGATACCGGTGGTCACGGTCTTCTCCAGACCGAACGGACTGCCGATGGCCGCGACGAACTGCCCGACTTCGAGGTCCTTCGACGTACCGATCTCGATTGCGGGAAGACCGGTCCGGTCGATCTTGAGCACTGCGAGGTCGGTCGTCGGGTCCGTGCCCACCACGGTGGCCTGAACGTCCTCGACGCCGATCGTGACGAAGATCTGCTCTGCACCTAGGATCACGTGGTTGTTCGTGAGGATGTAACCGTCAGGCCGCACGATCACACCGCTCCCGTTGCCGAGTTCGCTCAGACCGATGGAGCCGCGCCACGGATCGAAGGCAGTGGCCTTCACGGCGATGTTGACGACCGAGGGTGTGACCTTCTCGGCGACCGCCTCGGCCGTGGTCGCGCCATCGCGGGGCTTGATGGTGATGGTGCCCGCCACGCTGCGATCGCTGGTCGAGGTCGCACTCGGCGGCCACAGATCGACGAGCGGCGTCGCTCCGCCCACGAGCCCGAGCGCGTATGCGAGCCCGGCCGCGACGATGATGCCTCCCACCAGCGAACCGATGACCGCCGCGGTCACGACGGCGGCGCCCGACCAGCGCTTCACGCGGGCCGGCTCCTCGCACGGGGCATCGGAGTCGCCGCGCTCGCCTGTGTAGTCGCAGACGGGCAGGGGCTGGCCGGCACGGCCGTAGATGGGCGGACCTGCTGCCGGATAGCCGGCTGCTGGCGTGTACGAGGGCTCAGCCGGCTCTGTCGGCGCCGACGGGGCGGGCTCTTGCCCCGGCGCGGACGGCGGCCACCCCTCTCGCGGGGCGTCCTGCGCCTGCTCGGGACCCGTGAAGGACCCGCTCGTTCCGGGCGTGTGTTCCTCGGTCAAGTGATCTCACCTCGAACGCACTCACGTACTCAGCGGATGCGATAGCTCCCAACATGCCCTCGCCACATGCGAGCCACACGCTCGTATGTACCGCAAGCACGACGCCATGAGCTGCATTCCTACGAAACCTACATGGCGTATTGCGATCTCGTAGCCGTGGACCCGGACACACGTGACCATAGGCTGGACGTACGCGCTGCAAGCCGGATGCCGCGTCGGCGGGGCGGCCGCATGGCCCCCGCCGTGCTGCCTACGGAATCGGGACGTGGGCGAAGACGCCGAGCGCCACAGTAGCGAGCACGCAGGCACCGAATGCGACGGCAGCCGGCACTGAGCGCCCGACGCCGGGCGTGGTGGTTCCTGCCGTCGCGGCCTCGGGCGCGGCGGCCTCGGGCGTAGCAGGCTGCGCGGATGCACCATCCGCGGCGATGGCGCCTTGCCCGGCCCGCGCGTCACCGAAGAACATCGATCGCACGATCCGGAAGTAGTATCCCGCCGAGATGACGCTCGTGACGACGCCGAGCACCGCAAGCCAGGCGAGTCCTCCGGCCAGGGCCGAGCCGAACACGTACAGTTTGCCGAAGAAGCCGACGAGCGGCGGAATGCCGATGAGCGAGAGGAGCAACACCACGACCGACCAGGCGACGACGGGTCTGCGGGTCGCGAGCTGCCCGAACCGGTCGATCTCCACGCCTTCCTCGGCCGCGACGAGCAT
>CAYWCB010000170.1:0-4597 GCA_964456615.1 uncultured Eubacteriales bacterium
CTCGCAGATCGAGCTGCGGATACTCGCGCACCTCTCGGAGGACGAGGGCCTCGTGTCGGCGTTCACCTCCGGCGCCGACTTCCACGCGGCGACAGCATCGCGCGTCTTCGGCGTGCCGATCGGGGAGCTCACCCCCGAGCACCGCCGCCGGGCCAAGGCCGTGAACTTCGGCATCGTCTACGGCATCTCGGCGCACGGGCTCTCGGACTCGCTGGGCATCGATCGCTCCGAGGCGCAGACGATGATCGACCGCTACTACGTCGCATATCCGGGGGTCCGTCGTTTCATCGACGAGACAGTCGCCGCCGCGCACAGGGACGGCTTCGCCGTGACGATGTTCGGCCGCAAGCGGCGCATCCCGGAGCTCAGGTCCCCGAACTACAACCTGAAGGCCTTCGGTGAGCGCACGGCCATGAACCATCCGATGCAGGGCTCGGCGGCCGACATCATGAAGCTCGCGATGATCGAGGTCGATCGTCGGCTCACTGAGGGAGCCTTCGAGAGCCGAATGGTGTTGCAGGTCCACGACGAACTCGTCTTCGAGGCGCCGCCAGACGAACTCGAGCGACTCGAGGGTATGGTGCGGGAAGCGATGAAGGGCGTAGTCGAGATGGGTGTTCCGCTTGAGGTCTCGGTCACATCCGGTGAGGACTGGGCGAGCGCGAAGTAGGCCGGGGAGCCGGTGCCTGTCGGCTGACGTGCCTCGACGTGCGTGCTTGGCCCACGTACTCGGTGTACTTGACGCCGGTCAAGGATAGGGCGGCTCTTCCGGAGTAGCGTTGCTCTGGCCACATCGGCGAGATCTGAGAGGACGCTGTCTTGGCACTCGTGAAGCGTGCAGCCTTGATCGTGGGTATCGTGTTCGCGCTGCTCGTCGCAGCGGCCGGCATCGCGTACGCGGTCGGCCTCGTCCGAACGGTGAGGTCGGCCCCGCAACTGGATGCGAAGTCGCCTGCGGCCGCCTCTAGCTCGAGCGACTCCGCTCCTCAGACGACAGAGGCGCCGACTTCCGACCCGGGCGGCGCCGGGTCGGAGACCCCGACGCGAGAGGTGCCCCCGCCCGACCCGAACTCACCGCTGGCCAGGAACATACCCGGGTGTGTCTGCCACAGCGACGATCCGAAGGTCGTGGAGGAGCACGCTGCATACCGCATGAATCAGTGCTTCGGCTGTCACACCGACGGCCCAAAGATGGGGGACTAGCCGGCAACCAGCGGCCAGCGGAACCGGCCCCGGCCGTGATTCCGGGCACGTGTACCGCAGGTGGCTCGCGACCCGGCGGCGACCCGGCGGGTCTAGAGCGGCTCCGCCATCTGCGGTACAATCTTCGCTCGACTCTCGCAGGTTATCCCGCCTTGCGAGCGTCGCAGCATCCTGCAGGCCCCCGGCGACATGTATGGACAGCTCATAGACGGACGATTCGGCACGAGTAGCGACGATTCGGACACTGTAGGCCGCAGTACATGGCACAAGGGGCCCCGATAGTTCGGAAGGGGTCCGAGAAGCGTGGTCGAGAACGAAGAGATCATCGAGAACGAAGAGATCATCGAGAACGAAGAGGTCGTTCACGGCGAAGAGGTCATCGAGCAGACCGAATACACCGATGAGGAGATGCACGCCCTCATCGACGGTACCATCACCGCCTTCGACGAGGGTGACCTGGTAACCGGAACCATCGTGCGCGTCGAGCGCGACGAGGTCCTGCTCGACATCGGCTACAAGTCCGAAGGCGTCATCCCGGCCCGCGAGCTGTCGATCCGCAAAGACGTCGACCCGTCCGAGGTCGTCACCGTCGGCGATCAGGTCGAGGCCCTCGTTCTCCAGAAGGAGGACAAGGACGGGAGGCTCATCCTCTCCAAGAAGCGCGCCGAGTACGAGCGCGCCTGGACGAAGATCGAAGACAAGTTCAACGTCGGCGAGAACGTCGAAGGTGAAGTCATCGAGGTCGTCAAGGGCGGTCTCATCCTCGACATCGGCCTGCGTGGCTTCCTTCCGGCGTCGTTGGTGGACCTGCGCCGTGTCAAGGACCTACACGCCTTCCTGGGCGAACGGCTCGAGGCACGCGTCATCGAGATGGACCGCAACCGCAACAACGTCGTCCTCTCGCGTCGCGTGGTGCTCGAGGAAGGTCGCAAGCACGAGCGCGCCGAGATTCTCGGCAAGCTCGCGAAGGGGCAGATCCTGCCCGGCACTGTGTCGAGCATCGTTGACTTCGGCGCCTTCGTGGACCTCGGAGGCATCGACGGTCTCGTGCACATCTCCGAGCTCTCATGGAGCCACGTGAACCACCCGTCCGAGGTCGTCAAGGTCGGCGACCCGGTCGAGGTGCAGGTGCTCGACGTCGATCTCGACCGCGAGCGGATCTCCCTCGGTCTCAAGCAGACCCAGCCCGACCCCTGGCAGGAGCTCGTCAAGAACTTCCCGGTCGGCTCGATCATCGAGGGCAACGTCACGAAGCTTGTGCCGTTCGGCGCGTTCGTCGAGCTCGGTGACGGAGTCGAGGGCCTCGTCCACATCTCCGAGATGGCGAAAGGTCACGTCGAGACGCCCGATCAGGTCACGGCGGTCGGAGAGCAGGTCCACGTCAAGGTTATGGACGTCGACCTCGAGCGTCGTCGCATCTCGCTCTCGATGCGCGCCGCGGCCGAGGCGCTCGGTCTCGTGATGGAGATCGCCGGCGCTCCAGAGATCGAGGAAGGCGAGGAAGAAGCGCTCGAGGCTGTCGAGAACGCTGAGATCGCGCACGAGCTGGCCGAAGAAGCCCAGGAAATCGCGCTCGAGGAATCGCTCGAGGCCGTGGAAGCGGTCGTCGAAGCGGAAGCCGCTGCAGTCATCGCCTCGGAGATGGAGCTCGAGGCGGACATGGCCGAGGCCGCCGCCGAGGAAGCGGCCGAAGTCGCCGCGCAGGCCCGCGCGGATGCGGACGCCGTTGCGGAGGTGGCCCAGGAGGCCGCGGAGAACGCTGAGGTCGAGGTGGCCGAGGCCGAAAAGGCGATCCAGGAGGCCGAGGAGGCCGAAGCGGTCGCCGACGAGGCCGAGGAGGCTGTTCTGGAGGTGGCCGAGGAGGTCGCCGAAGAGGCCGAGGCTGAAGCAGTCGCCGAAGAGGCCGAAGCTGAAGTTGAAGCGGTGGCCGAAGAGGCCGAGGTCGAGGAATCGGGCGAAGAGGCCGAGGAATCCGCCGAAGAAGCCGAAGAAATCGTCGCCGTAGACGCCGAAGAGGACACCCAGGCGTAGACGACATTCTATCCGCATTCCTGCGAGGTCGGGGAGGTGCGTTCCCCCGGCCTCGTTCGTTGCTCGGCGTGCGACCCGTTCGGCAGGGATGTAAGCTCAAGCAAGGGACCCAGGGTCCCGCGAACCCACGGACGTGAGGGTGGTCATGCTGGTCATCGTCGTCACCGGCGGCATAGGCTCGGGCAAGACGACCGCCGCTCGGCACTTCGGCTCGAAGGGAGCGGCCGTGCTCGATCTCGACGAGGTCGCGCGCGACCTGCTCGAGCCCGGGAGGCAGCCGTACGGCGAGGTCGTCGGCGTCTTCGGCGAAGAGGTGCTGGATCGCGATCGACGGATCGATCGCGCGGCACTCGCGCGCGCCGCCTTCTCGTCGCGGGAGTCGTGCTCGCGCCTGAACCGGATCCTGCATCCTGCTGTCCTGGGGGAGGTGCTCCCTCGGCTGGACGAGCTCAAGAGGCTGGCGGACCCGCCCGCGGCCGCCGTGATCGAGGTGCCGCTGCTCGTAGAGGCGCCCGAGTTCGCGGAGGTCGCTGACGTCGTTCTGACCTTGTCGGCCGACGAGGAAGTCCGCATCGCACGATGCCTCACCCTCGACATGACCGAAGAGGACGCTCGGGCGCGGCTCGCATGTCAGGCGACCGACGAGGAGCGAGAGGCGCTGGCGGACCGGACGATCGTGAACGAGGGGTCTCTCGAGCAATACCTCGCCGAACTCGATCGCTTCTGGGACGAGGTCGTGGAGTCACGTGCGGCGTAGCCATCCACTCGCCCCCTACCGCTGGGCGATCGCGGGGGTCGTGTTCGTCCTCGGCATGGTGACCCTGCTCGGGGCGCGCGGTCCGGCATGGTTCCAGCGGCTGTACTACCCCCTCGACTACCGGGAGGAGATCCTCTCTGCCGCTCAGCGCCACCGCATCAACCCCTACCTCATCGCTGCGGTCATCGAGGCGGAGTCGGACTTCGACCCGGGAAACCGGTCCGACGCGGGCGCGGTCGGACTCATGCAGGTGATGCCGCAGACCGCCGAGGACCTCGTGCGCAAGGAGCTCGTGTCGAGCGCGGTCGTGGAGGGTAGAGACCTTGCGGACCCGGGCGCGAACATCGAGTACGGGACCGCGTATCTGAGGTACCTCGTCGAGCGATACCACGAGGTCGAGACCGTGCTGGCCGCGTACAATGCGGGTCTCAGGCACGCGGACCGGTGGTCCGAGGAGGGTGGCGACATCCGGGAGGCTATCGAGTTCCCCGAGACGAAGCGGTACGTGCTGCGCGTGGTACGCGCGCGCGAGCGCTACGAGCGCCTCTACCCGGATGCATTCGCGGGATGGGACAGCCCGTGAGCGATACGCGATTCAGAGTCGTG
>CAYWCB010000171.1:0-4587 GCA_964456615.1 uncultured Eubacteriales bacterium
GGCACGGGGGAGGCGGCGACCGCTGCGGCCACGGCCGTGCCGCGGCGCTCGTCTGCGCGTTCAACAGCGGCCGCACTCGCTCCACGCCGGGAGACGATAGGCAGGGGTGCGACGAGCGCACACGCGAGCCCCACGACAAGCCCTATACGGTGGGGGGTGGGCCTCACTGTGCCTTCCGGGTACCTGGACGCGCGGCTCGAAACCGCTCGTCGCCGCAGGTAGAACGCGGTCTATGGTACCATAGGGAAGCCGCCGATACTCACCGTGAACACACTACGAACCAGCAGGCGTCGCAGCACACACACAGCAGGAGATCGCGTGAGAAGGCCTGTCGGCATATCCCTCTCGTGGCTCGCCGCCACTTCGTGCACGCTCGTGGCGCTCCTGGGCACGGTGACGACCGCCTCTGCGGCTCCCACCACCCCCGAGATCGAGAAGAAGCGTCAGGAGGCCTCCGCCGCCCAGGCCCGGCTCGACGACCTCGCTACTGAGCTCGAGTTGCGCGGCGAGGAGTACCAGCAGATCACCGAGGACCTCGCGCAGACTCGCGCCCGCGTGGCCGAGACACGCGCAGAGCTAGAACAGGCCCAGGCGGAACTCGAGCGCACACGAACGGCGCTCTCGGAGCGGGCGGCGAGAATCTACCGCAACGGGGACGTGGGCTTCCTCGACATGCTGCTCGGCGTCCGCGACTTCGGCGACTTCGTAGCGTGTCTCGACTTCATGAGGCACGTTGCGAGGGCGGATGCCGCCGCCGTCTCGTCCGTGCAGGGCGCCGTGAAGCGGGTGGAGAGTGCCGAGCGGATGCTCGAGGCGCGTCAGGCGGAGCAGGCTGCCTTGCGCGAGCAGGCACGCCACAAGCGCACGCAGGTCCATGCTGCGTTGAAGCGACAGCGCGAGTACTTGCGCGGGCTGAACGCCGAGGTCGCGAGGCTCGTACGCGAAGAGCGCGCGCGACAGGCCCGCATCGCCGCCGAGCGCGCCCGGCGAGCGGCGGCCGCCGCCGCGGCCGCCGCCGCAGCGGCGAAGAGGCGACAGACGACAGGCGCCTCGCACGAGCGCCGCTTCGATTCCGGCACGCTCGGCGGCGGCCATCCGGAGGTCGTGGGCATCGGTCTGAAGTACCTCGGCGTTCGATACGTCTGGGGTGGATCGTCGCCGACAGCCGGGTTCGACTGCTCGGGGCTCACCCAGTACGTGTACGCGGAGGCCGGCATCCACATACCGCGCACGAGCAGGTCGCAGTTCGCCGCCGGCACGTACATCTCGCCCGACCGGCTCGATCTGCTCAAGGCGGGGGACCTCGTCTTCTTCGGCGCGAACGGCGATCCGAGCCAGGTGCACCACGTGGGCATCTACGTGGGCTCGGGAGGATTCCTGCACGCCCCGCAGGCGGGCGAGGCGGTGCGGGTCTCTTCGCTCGCCGAGCGCATCGCCGCGCGCGGGGACTACGTCGGCGGGCGCCGCTACTAGAGCGTTCTCGGCCGCCCACGGCCCTCTTGGCGCCACTCGCCCGGCGGCGGGCACATTCTGCGCCTTCTGACCTGCGACGCTGTGGTATCATGCCGGAACGCCATGGCTGCCGTCGGCTGCCGTCGGCTGCCGCGGCTTCGAAAGGGATCATGTGGAACGCGTCCTTCTGTCGGGCAACGAGTCGATCGCAAGAGGTGCTTGGGAATCGGGTGCTCGCGTGGGCACGGCATATCCGGGCACGCCCTCGACCGAGACGCTCGAGTCGTTCGTGAAGCTCCCCGGCGTCTATGCGGAGTGGTCGCCCAACGAGAAGGTGGCCCTCGAAGTGGCAGCCGGTGCAAGCCTGGCGGGCATCCGGTCTCTCGTGACGATGAAGCACGTCGGTCTCAACGTGGCCGCCGACCCGCTCTTCACGCTCGCGTACACGGGCGTGGGAGCCGGTCTGGTCATCCTCGTCGCGGACGACCCGGGCATGCACTCGTCACAGAATGAGCAGGATTCGCGGAACTACTCGGCGTTCGCGCGCGTACCCATGCTGGAGCCGTCCGACAGCGGCGAAGCACTCGACTTCACTCGGCGTGCATTCGGTCTTTCAGAGGAGTTCGACACGCCGGTCCTCATCAGATCGACGACCCGTCTGTCGCACTCGAAGGGACTCGTCGAACGGGGGGAGCGCACGGAGCTGCCCGAGCGTCCCGAGTACGTGTCGCAGTTCGCGAAGTGGGTGATGCTGCCGTCCAACGCTCGGGTGCGTCGCGTCGAGCTGGACCGACGGCTGGAAGCGCTCACGACGTTCGCTGAGGAGACCCACCTGAACCGCGTCGAGATGAGAGACCCGGCGATCGGCGTGATCGCCTCGGGCGTCGTCTATCAGTACGTGCGCGAAGCATTGCCCGATGCATCCACGCTGAAGATCGGGATGAGCTTCCCGCTGCCCGCCGAGAAGATACGGGCATTCGCGGCTTCGGTCGAGAAGCTCTACGTCGTAGAAGAGGCCGATGCCTACCTCGCGCGCTCGGTGCGCGCGATCGGGGTCGATCTCGACGAGCCGCCGAACGGCCTTGCGATCGCCGGAGAGCTCTCACCGGGGATCGTCTCCGCCGCCTTTGGCGCGGCACCGCACCTGGGACGCCCTATGGTCGAAGGTCTGCCGCCGCGCCCGCCGCTCATGTGTCCGGGATGCCCGCACCGGCCGGTCTTCAGGGCCCTTCGACGGGTCAAGGCGGTCGTGGCGGGCGATATCGGCTGCTACACGCTGGGCGCGCTTCCGCCGCTTTCGGCGATGGACACGTGCGTGTGCATGGGTGCCGGCGTGAGCATGGCGCACGGCATCGAGCTTGCGGACGGAGCAGGATCCCGTCCCGTGGTCGGGGTGATCGGCGATTCGACGTTCGCTCACTCGGGTATCACCAGCCTGGCCGGGACGGCATACAACGGCGGGGGCGGAACGATCATCGTCCTCGACAACCGCGTCACGGCTATGACGGGACGCCAAGGAAATCCGGTGAGCGGGGAGACGCTCTCGGGTCGACCGGGGGCGGCCATGGACATCGAAGCGCTCGCTCGCGCGCTGGGCGTGCGGCGCGTGCGGACCGTCGACGCGCAGGACGTCGCCGCTACTGAGCAAGCGATTCGCGAGGAGATCGCGTCCGATGAGCTCTCGGTCATCGTGACGAAGGCTCCTTGCGTGCTGTTGGTGCGGGAGTTCGGCGACCCCTACACGATCGACGAGGAGCTGTGCACGGCCTGCGGTGTCTGCGTCAAGCTCGGGTGTCCGGCCATAGCCAAGGGCGAGGGGGGAGTGCCGACCATCGATACCGCCGTGTGCAACGGGTGCGGGCAGTGTCCCCAGGTCTGCAAGTACGACGCTATCGTCCACACAGGCCCCTCCTGCGATCTCGGTGATGCGTAGTGGCGACGACAACGGTCATGCTGTGCGGTGTCGGAGGGCAGGGCACGATACTGGCAGCGGACGTCCTCGCCAAGACGGCAGCCGCTACCGGCCTGGAGGTCAAGCTCTCAGAGGTCCACGGAATGGCGCAGAGAGGCGGTTCCGTGGACACGGTCGTACGATTCGGGGACGAGGTCTTTGCACCCATCACCGATCCAGGCGGTGCGGACCACCTCGTAGCATTCGAGATGACCGAGGCTGCGCGCCGCCTTCACTACCTTCGGCCGGACGGACGGCTTCTCGTGAACGCGAGGGTCATCCAGCCGCTGCCGGTCCTCATCGGGGCGGCCCAACCGGCATCCGACCTCGAAGGCCTTCTGGGTCGCGAGGGAGCCATCTTCATCGATGCCGAGGCGCTCGCGTGCGAGGCAGGAAGTCCGCAATCTGCGAACATAGTGCTCATGGGTGCCCTGTCGACGGGCCTCGCCTTTCCCGTCGACGTGTGGCGCGACGTGATAGCGTCCAGGGTCCCGCCCAAGGCCCTGGAGGCGAACATGCGCGCGTTCGAGCTCGGACGCGATGCTTGCGAGCGGGGGGTGTGCTACCTGTGAACGTCAAGCAGCTGTCCGTGTTCATCGAGAACAAGGCCGGCAGGGTAAGCGAGGTCACCGACGTCCTCGGCCGGGCCGGGGTGAACATACGGGGGTTCTCGGTGTCGGACACGGCCGACTACGGTATCGTTCGGCTCGTGGTGGACGATCCGGACGCCGGCAACAGGGCCCTCCGTGAGGCAGGATTCACGGTCAAGGAGAGCGACGTCATCGGCATCGAACTTCCCGACAGGCCGGGCGGTCTTGCCAGCGTGCTCAAGCTGGTATCGGACGCGGGGGTCAACATCGAGTACGTCTACTCTCTCATCGCGACGAACGTGGTCATCAACGTCGCCGATGTCGACAAGGCGCTGCAGCTGCTGCGGGACCAGCCCGTACGGCTCGTATCTCAGGAAGAGATCGCGCGAATCTGACCGGAGGTCGGGAAAGGGAGACAAGGGGGCCGGAACATGAGAGCTTCACGCTGGTATGTGATGCTCGCGCTCGTCCTGGTGGCGGTGCTGGTGCTCACGCTGGTTGCCGGATGCGGGACGGACACGACCACAGAGGAAGAGGAAGAGACCAAGGAGCCGATCAAGATCGGTGCGGTGGTCTCGATCACCGGCGACTACG
>CAYWCB010000172.1:0-4459 GCA_964456615.1 uncultured Eubacteriales bacterium
CGCGTAGAATCCAAGTGCCGGGCGGCGAAAGGCGCGCCGCCGCTTACGCCGAACAACGTTCGCCGTCCGCGTCCGGTCAGGGCGGCGTTGGCAATGCATGTGAAGCGAGTACGATTCCGTCGCGGCGAGAGTCTGGCAGGCCACTCGTGACCGATATCGTCTCTTCATCCGATCGAAGCCGAATGATGCGCTCGGTGCGCAGCAAGGACACAGTGCCCGAGACTCTCCTTCGAAGTGCGCTCTACAGAAGAGGAGTTCGAGGGTGGCGATGCCATCGACGCGATCTCCCAGGTTGTCCGGATATCGCCTTCGGACGCTTCCGCTTGGCCGTGTTTGTCGATGGAGCGTTCTGGCACGGACACCCCAGCAAGTACCGCAGCGGTCAGAGCGGCGAGTTCTGGGATCAGAAGATCGCAGCCAACATTGATCGAGATGCGAGGGTGGATTGGCGGCTCCGCGAACTCGGTTGGGAAGTGCATCGCGTGTGGGACTTCGAGGTCCAGCGCGACCCTGACGCCGCGGCAGCCGCCGTCGCTGCCCGCCTGGTCGATGTCAGCGGCGGCGGTACACTGTCCTCGAAGCAACGATAGCGAGCGAGGAAGACGGCGAGGGTACCCGACGTGGTCAGCGCGGCACCTTGGACAGTTCTGGATCTCTTCTCCGGCGCGGGCGGTATGAGCGCGGGATTCGCTGCGCACCCCAAGTTCGAGGTGGTCGGCGCCGTGGACATGCAAGTCGCCAAGCCCAGCAGTGGCAACGGCGGTCTGCAGTGCAATCTGACTTACCAGCACAACATTGGCGTCGAGCCGTGGGAGTGCGACCTGTCCGACCTGTCACCACAGGACCTGAAGGACCGTGTGAGTTCACGCATCGGCGCGCGGGGAGTGGATGTTCTTGCGTCCTGCGCACCGTGCACCGGCTTCTCGCGCGTGAACCCTGATAACCATCTGCGTGACGACCCGCGCAACTCACTCGTCGGCCGGACCGCCGTGTACGCAGAGGTACTTCGTCCGCGAGTGATTCTCTTGGAGAACGCGCGTGAACTACTGAGCGGCCGCTTTGCCCATCACTTCGCGGCGCTCCGCGAGTCGTTGGAGGCACTCGGGTATCGAGTGCGCGGAGACGTTCACCTCCTCAGCCGGTTTGGGCTCCCTCAACGTCGAGAGCGCGCGCTGGTCGTCGCCGTGGGTCCGGGCCTCGAGCCGCGAACGCTCGAGGACCTGTGGGACGGATACGAGGTTCGACCGGAGGCGACGTGGGTGAGGTCGGCAATCTCTGGCCTGCCGGCCCTTGCCGCGGGCGAACAAGATCCGGGCGACCCGATGCACGTTTCGCCGTCGCTGGGCCACACGAACCTTCGACGTCTGCAGCTTGTCCCCCACGACGGCGGCAGTTGGGCCGACCTTCGGTTCGTCGAGGGCGGAATGGAGGCCATGACCCCCGCCATGCTTCGGACGGTGCGGTCGGGACGGTTCGGGTCCCACCCGGATGTGTATGGTCGCATGTGGTGGGACCGCCCTGCGATCACGATCAAGCGCGAGTGCGGTCACGTCGGCAACGGCCGCTACGCCCATCCCGAACAGGATCGCCTTTGCACGGTGCGCGAAATGGCGCTCCTTCAAGGGTTTCCAGGCAACTACCAGTTCGTGGCCTCCGGCCTGACCAACCTCTACAGGCACATAGGCGACGCAGTCCCGCCTCTCATCTCGTTCCAGATCGCGTGGGCAACCCACTGGGCGCTGACCGGCAGGCGGCCGTCCATCGAGTCCGTGGTGCTTCCGGGAACCACGCTGGCGGCCGATGATCTCCAGCCGTCCGGGAGTCTTGCGCTAGTCGGCTGAGACAGTCGTCGGGACAACCCACCACGCGTGGCGGTAGCACAGACTCGTTTCAAGCCCGCGAATGGTGACCTTCTCGACGCTCCCGTCGAAGACCAGGTTGAACGCCAGTGCGCCGTCGAGTTGCACTGTGGCTGTTGCGCTCCCGCTGCCGGCGTTCGGGCCGCTGAAGTCGGGAGCCGTCAGTTCCGCCATTCCGGCCAGTACGTCAATGGGTATCTCCCAGAGCTCGTAGCGCACGGCCGGCCCCTCAACATCGAAGGCTCTCAGGGTGAGAATCCGTCTGTAGCCGGACAGGTGCTCTAAAACTCGCGTCCTGACCGCTACTGCGCAGTCCTCCGCGGACTGCAAGTCACGAATCCAGCGAGCCTCCATGAGCTTCGAGATGGTGATTCGCGCAGAACTGATGCTGGCAGCGGCCTCGGTCTTCAGCGATATGGGTACTCCGTCCACTTCCACGTCGGCGCCAGGATTCGTGGGATTCGACACGATCTTCGAGGCCCTTCCGCTCGCTCGGGACGCGGCGTCGAATGCGTACTCAAAGACCTTCTTGTTGAACTTCTGCGCGTTCGTAGCGTGGTGAAGCCGAAGCCGGTTCGAGAAGTTCGAGTCGAATGCGGGGCTGACGATATCGCTCCCTGAGTCAACCCACGATTCCATGTCAGCTGACAGGGCTGCCGCCATGTCAATCAGCAACCTGAGCTGGCCCTCGTCTAGCGGGGTCGCCTGCGCCAGCAGGGCATCCAGCAGCTCTTCGCTCATGAGGTCCTCTCCCTGCGGTTGTTGTATGTGCGATTATCCGGTCGACGGGCCTGACAGACAACGCCAGGAGGTCGACGGCGCGACGGCGAACAATGAGATCAACCCGACAACGCTTCGCGTTGCGGGTTATCTCACTGCCGTTCGACCGAGCTGCCGCACATCGTACTCGAGAATCGAGGCACCAGGTTGGAACCGCTTTCGACTCATGAGGTCGAGAGGGCGCTAGCCAGCGCTGTCGCAATCGACGTCTTGACGGGAAGGAGGCAGAGCCTAGTTCGTAGGGGCCGCTGTCACTTCTTTGAGCGCTTCCGTTCCGGTGCATTCGAAGTGCAACTGCGGCTTGACTGGAAGCACATCGGCAAGTCGGGGTTTCCTCTGTTGAAGGCGGACTTCTACGACCCGGTGACTGGCAAGATGGACAAGTCCATGAAGGGCCATCTCTCACACCACACCGACTCAGCAGATGACGCCCCACTGTCGTACGTCTGGGAGTTCCAAGACGACGTGCGACACCTGCGGGTGCAGTACTCGTGGTACATCTCCGGAGAGGGCACTCTGACGTTGTCCGGAAGCGGGCAAATCTCTGCGGTCAACCCACGGGACTAGCCGCGACCGGCCGCTCGCCGGTCGAACAAGCGTTTCGAGCGGACGGGCATGGGAACTGCGCTACGCTTGTCCCCGAGCGGCGAAGCCCGCCGCTCAAACGCAACATCGTTAGCGGGACCGCCACCCATTCCCAGGATCAGCAACGGCTGATCAGGAATGTAGTGAAGTCCGGACGCCCCGTCCTAGGCGTGCAAGCGCCCGGTCATCTGCGCATTCCGCAAAGCACCGATCCCAGTTGCGCGCGTCACGCGACGCGCCCTCTCGTACGGCGGTGTTTCTCGCGCGCGAGCGGCGCCCCGCGCGACGGCCGTCTCGGACCCGAAGTTCGTGGCATGGAAGGGGAGGGCGGCAGGGAAGACGGTATGCGCGACGGGTCGCCGCGCTTCGCCTCCCGCGTCGAGGCGGCGCTCGCTAACAAGGGCGTCAACCCGACGCGCCAAGACCGCGCGTTAGAATCATCAAGGTCAAGGGCGCGCGGGTTACGCCCACACCGTTCGGCGGGACACAGCGTCCGGCTGCATGTTCCTTGTTGCGGGAGGTGAAAGTGTGCCCAGAGCCGTAGCCTCGGGGGCGCACTTCGCGCTGGCACTCCTGACCGCCTGCGCCGTCGTTGCGTGCGCTGCTGAACGGACGCCGCCGCCAGAAACCTCTGAGTCCGCCCCGAGCGCTCCCTTGTGGGGCATGCACCTGGAGACCGACGAGGTTGTGCGTTTGGTCTACCTTCGCAATGCGGAGGACAACTGGTTCCGGTTGGACGAAGAAGCAAACACGCTCGCGATTCGTCCCGTCGACGACTCCGCGCGGCTGGAGAGTATGGACATCCTTGCGGTCGACGCAGCCGATCAACGCACCAACGTGGGCGGCTTCCGTGGAGAGAACAGCGGCTACTCGATGGGTCTGAAGTGGACTCCCAGAGCACCGGGCGGCGGCTTCTTGCTCACCATCAGGCCAGGGGGCCAACGTGGCGGGGTCACGACGGTGACCGTCCTTGCGTCGTCCTGGGTGCAGCGGGAGACCGGGATGCCCACGCCCTTCGTGTGGCCAGACGAGTGACAGACGGCGGCGCCAGATCAGCGGCGATGCGATCGGCTCGGCTGCCGCGCCGAACAAGCGCATCAACCTGTCAAACCAAGGCCATGAGAGCTACGCTCTCACCGAGGCCAAGCGCGGGCCTCGGTTTGCAGGTTATGCGCACGCTGTTAGACACAGCCGCGAGGCTCCGGCTCCGGGCTCCTCGGCGGTCCCGTGATGGG
>CAYWCB010000173.1:0-4442 GCA_964456615.1 uncultured Eubacteriales bacterium
GCTCCCGTACACGCTATTCGGTTGCCCGGCCGCCACGCGCGACCGTGACGCGCACAATACAGCGGAGGCCACGTCCCGTCAAAAATGGACGGGTGTTTCCCGAGGAGTGGGAGGCATGCGTGCGCGACGAGGCGATCGCGGCGTGCCTGGCCGGGGATCCGGCCGAAGCGATCCGTGTTCTGAGGGCGGCAAGACCGGCTCCAAAGCACGAGGATGCGTGGCGACCGGTCTACCGTCCCAAGACGACGTCGATGCCGAAGAGCACCAAATCCAGCTTGCGCTCGGGCAGCAAACCGGCTCTGTCGGTGAGAGCGGCCTTGTCGAGTGTGACGATCTGAGAGACGTTCGCGACCGAGTCCTTGGGAAGCCCTGTGTCTTTGCATGCGAGCGCAACGTTGCCGGGTGCGCTGACGAGTCGCTGGTTGCTCGTGAGCGGCACGCAGACGACGGTCGCTATGCGGCTGCGGTTGAACGAGTCGCTCTGGACAACGACGACCGGTCTGCGAAATCCCGGATCGGAGCCTTGCGGCTCACCGAGGTCGGCCCACCACACCTCGCCTTGGGAGATCACCATTCGGACCGCTCGAGCGTGCGACGAGCGGCTCCCGTAACGAACCCGGTGTCGACCGGCGCCTCCTCACAGACACGGTCGAGCGCTTCCGTCACGTCATCCGGCGAATGGCGCGCGACGTACTCCCGCACGGCTCGGCTGTAGATCTCGCTTCGCGACTTGTTCAGTCGCTTCGCGAGCCGATCCGCATCATCGAACACGTCGTCAGGGATTGAGATCGCTGTCTTCATACCGCGAGTATAACCATCCGCGGACGGTCCGTAAACAGCCCGAAGAAACGACTCGCCGTGTTCGCCCGAATGCGTCCCAGCCGATGGGATGGAGCACCTGGTAGCCGCGCATCGTGAGATGGCGGGCGAGGACGTCGCCGATCGTGTAGTTGCGGACGTGACCCATGTGGATGTCACCGCTCGGGTACGGGAACATCTCCAGCACGTAGTACTTGGGCTTAGCGGGATCCTCGGTCACCGAGTACGCGCGGTCGCGCTCCCAGGTCTCCTGCCACTTGGACTCGATGACGCGCGAATCATACGCTCGTACCACATGGACCCCCACACTGCGACGACGGTGCTCCCCGCATGATATCCGGTCGCATCACGTACCGGAACACGGACCACGACACGCTGCGCGCGCTACGAACCGTTCTCGTGCGGCATGAACACGAGGTGCGCAGGGTCGAACCGAAGCGTGACACGCGTGCCGGCAGGGATCGGGAGAACCGAGGGCATGAGAGCATGAAGCCGCTCGCCGTTCGCAAGCTCGAGAGCGTACAGGATGCTCCCTCCGAGGAACTCGGCACCGCAGATCACGCCCGCGCCGTTCACGTCCGGGACGATGGTCACGTCGTCGGGTCTGATCATCAGCTCGCCTCGCGTGACGCTCCCCACCGGCCGTTCGTTCGCCGGGAACTCTCCGAGGCTGGTGTGGATCCGCCCGTTCGTGATCTCGGCCGGAAGGAAGTCCGCCTTGCCGGTGAGCTCGGCCACGTACCGGTTGACGGGATAGTGGTAGACATCGTAGGCGACCCCGACCTGGTCGAGGCGTCCGTTGTTGAGAAGCCCGACGCGGTCCGAGAGCGAGAACGCCTCCTCCCGATCGTGAGTCACGAGGATGGTGGTCGTCCCGCTGGCCTTCAGGATCGCACGCGTCTCCTCACGCAGCGAGGAGCGCAGCTCGGCGTCGAGGTTGGAGAACGGCTCGTCGAGAAGGATGACCCGAGGGGACGGAGCGAGAGAACGAGCGAGGGCGACCCGTTGCCGCTGGCCGCCCGAGAGCTCGTGAGGGTAGCTCCCGCTGAGTCCCACCAGTCCCACCAGGTCGAGGAGGTCCGCGACGCGCAAGCCTCTGGGCTGGCGCGACATCGAGTGGATGCCGAAACCGATGTTCTCAGCGACCGTCATGTGCGGGAAGAGAGCATAGTCCTGGAAGACCACGCCGATCTGCCGTCCCTCGGGCGGCACCGCATGCGTCCGGCTGGAGACCTCGGTCCCGCTGATGGCGATAGTGCCGGCGGTAACCGAGTCCAGTCCTGCGATGAGACGTAGCGTCGTCGTCTTGCCACACCCCGAAGGCCCCATCAGCGAGAAGAACTCCCCGTGCTCGATGGAGAGAGTCAGGCCGTCAACCGCGCGCACCCCGCCGGGATACTCCTTGCGCACATCGCGAAGTTCAAGCGCAGGACAGTGTGGCGCCGGGCTGGAAGATCCCGGGGCTGGCGCGGCCGCCGTGACCGATGCGTTCATCTGTGTTCCTCTCTCTGAATACCGGCGCCGCTTGCGTCGAGGAGCAGCTTCACGGGAAGCAGGCCGACAAGGACGATCGCCAAAGCGGGGATGGCGGTGCTCGTCCACAGTGACTCGGCTGCCATCTGCCAGACCCAGATAGCAAGGGTGTCGTACCCGAACGGCCGCAGAACGACCGCGATAGGGAGCTCTCGCATCACGTCGACGAAGACGAGCACCATCCCTGCGATGATGCCGGGGAGGATGAGCGGCAGCTGCACGCGCGTCCCGACGCGGAACCAGCCCGCCCCGAGAGAGCGGGCGGCGAGGACCGTGTTCGGGGCGATGCGCTCCATGCTCGCATCCACGCTGCTGTAGGCGACCGCCATGAAGCGGGCGGTGTACGCGTACGCGAGCCCCACGAGCGAACCGGTGAGGATGAGTCCCGGGGCGCTTCCCAGCGCCGCTTCGAACATCTGGTTGGCGGCGCGGTCGAACAGGGCGAGCGGGCCGAGAACCCCCACAGCGATCACCGCGCCCGGCATGGCGTAACCCATCGTGACGACGTTCGTCGCCGCACGGGTCAGCCGCGTCGGGCTCAGACGCGAGAGGGCGGCCATCACGAACGCGACAGCCGCAGCGCACGCCGCGGCGAGCGCCGCCAGCGTCACACTGTTCGAGGCGAGCCGCGCGTAGACCGCGACCACGCCCGGCTGCATGGTGGCCAGCTCCGCTACGGACCACGCGAGCAGCTGGGTGGCGGGCAGCCCGAACGCGGCGATCATGACTGCCAAGCACGCCATGCTCGCCGTCGCGCCACGCCACCCGGAAAGCCGGGTGACCGGCATGCCGGGCAGCCTCCCCTTCGACTGGTGGTACGCCCGGCGCCGTCTCGTCCGGCGCTCCAACAGCAGAAGGCAAAGTGCGAACAGCGCGAGCAGTCCGGCAAGCTCAGAGGCCGCGCCGAGGTCCATCATGCCGTACCAGACCCTCAGCACGCCGTCGGAGACGGTGGGGAAGTTGAAGTACCTCACCGTCGCGAAATCGGCAAGCGCCTCCATCGACGCGAGAGAGACGCCGGCCACAAGCGACGGGCGGACGAGCGGCAGAGCTACTCGGAAGAAGCGTCGCTTCCCATCCGCTCCGAGCGTCTGCGCGGCCTCGAACATCGAACCCGACAGCTCCTCGAACCCCGCGCGAGCCAAGAGGAAGACGTACGGGTAGAGGACGAGGGTCATCACGATGATCGCTCCCGCGCCCGACCTCACCTCGGGAAGGTCCGCCGTCGACCAGCCGCTCGCGCGCATGAACGATTGCACCGGACCTGACGCGTCGAAGAGAGCGATATAGACGATGCCCATGATGTAGGCGGGAACCGCCATCGGCAGCACCAGCATCCATCGGAAATGGCGCCGCCCCGGGAAGTCGAACGCGCTCACCAGCCACGCAAGGCCCCCGCCGAGCACCAGCGTGCCGACAGCGACGCCTGTCACCAGCAGCAGCGTGTTGCCGACCATCCTGGGGAGGACGGTGTCCAGAAGGTGACGCCAGACCTCCCATGTGGGAGTGAGCAGCGAGAACGCGACGACAGCGACCGGCAGCAGGGTGAGCCCGGCGATGAGCAGCGTCACGAGGGGCAGGAGAGCGTGACCGCCCCTGCCCCTCGCCCGACGTGCCTTGTCCTCAGCGCGAAGCGCGCGCCTTCGTCTCAGCTCGTCCTCCCCTGTCCTACTCGTACCCGGCCCGGTTCATCAGCTTGATCGCGTCGGCCTGCAGACGACCGTACTCACTCTTCGCGAGCGGGTCCACACGGAACTCGCCGAATTCTACGATGATCGGATGCGCCGCCGCTGATGGATTCGCGGGAAACTCGTGATTACTGCTGGCGAAGAGCTCCTGACCCGGTCCGCTCAGCCACTCGAGGAGCGCGAGGGCGTTATCCCGGTTCGGAGCGTGCGCCGTGATCCCTGCACCGCTGATGTTCGCGTGCGCGCCCCGATCCTCCTGGTTTGCCCAGAATACCCGCACGGGGAAGTCAGGATCCTCCTCCAGAAGCCGACCCAGGTAGTAGTGGTTCGTGATCGCCACGTCCGCATCCCCGGCCGCGAGAGCCTTGAGGATGTCAGTGTCGCTATCGATGAACGACGGCG
>CAYWCB010000174.1:0-428 GCA_964456615.1 uncultured Eubacteriales bacterium
GTCGACATGGAGACGGCCTTTTCGTTTCTGGTCGAACAGCGACGGGAAGTGGGGCTCGCAGACGGCCGCGATGCACGTTCCGCCGAAGCAGTCCAGGTTGAGCCGGGTGAGCCGTCGTGATGGCCTCGCTCGGCCGAATAGGCGCCATCACGCGCAAGGAATTCATCCATATCCGGCGCGACCCGCGCATCATCATCTCGGTGCTGGTGATGCCGGTGCTCCAGCTGCTGCTCTTCGCCTACGCGATCTCCTTCGACGTTCGCAACGTGCCGACCGTCGTCATGGACCGGGACCGGACCGCGGTCAGCCGCGCCCTGATCGACGAGTTCGAGCAGTCGAGTTTCTTCCGCGTAGTGGGTCGTGCCGAACACCCCGCCGCCCTGGCGGCCGGATGTGTGCCGGTGGTTTCATTGCACCCGCTGTTCACG
>CAYWCB010000174.1:438-4428 GCA_964456615.1 uncultured Eubacteriales bacterium
GGTCGGGCGCGCCGACACCGAAGCGCAGATCGATCGCGCCTTCGAGGCGAACTTCGTGAGAGCCGCGATCGTTGTCGCGCCGGGATTCGAGAAGGACCAGCTGCGCGGCGAGAAGGGGCCGATCCAGGTGCTGATCGACGGGTCAGAGCCCAACAGCGCTCAGCTCGGCCAGACGTACGCGGTCGCGCTGACCCAGCGCCTCGACCGGGAGGTCCTCATCACCTGGGCCGACCGGCAGGGCGTCGATCTCTCGGGTTTCGGGCAGGCGCAGCCCGTGACGCGCACCTGGTACAACCCCGGCCGGCGCTCGGCGGACTTCCTCGTCCCGGGGCTGATGGTCGTCATCATCATGATCGTGACCATCCAGCAGACGGCGGTCACGCTCGTGAGGGAGCGCGACCAGGGCACGCTCGAGCAGCTCATCGTCTCGCCCATCCGCCGGGGCGAGCTCATGGTCGGAAAGGTCCTCCCTTGGGTGATCTTGGGATTCGCCGACATGGTCGTGATCACGGCCGTCGCGCTCGGCGTGTTCCGCATCCCTCTGCGAGGTCCTCTGATCGTGCTCGCCATCGCGACCTTCTTCTTCGTGCTCTGCTCGCTCGGGATAGGGCTGCTTATCTCGTCTCGCGCCTCGTCGCCGGAGGTCGCGAACTTCCTTGCGCTCATGATCAGCTTCCTGCCGGGCTTCATGCTCTCGGGCTTCGCGTTCCCGCTGAACTCGATCCCACGGGTCTTGCAGTGGATCAGCTACGCCTTCCCCGGGCGCTACATGGTCGAGGTGGCTCGAGGCGTCTTCGTCAAGGGCGCCGGCCTTGCCGTGCTCTGGCCGCAGGTCGCGGCGCTCGCCCTGTACGCCATGGTCGCACTGATGATCTCGTCGATCGTGTACGCGAGGAGGCTTCGATAGCATGTCCCTCGCCCGCATCAGGCTGCTCATGTGGAAGGAGTTCCTGCAGCTTCGGAGGGACAAGCTCCTTCTGCCCATCATCTTCGTCATGCCGCTCCTGCAGCTCATCATGTTCGGCTACGTGGTCGGCGCGGACGTACGGAACCTGCCGACGGCGATCGTCGACTACGACGATACCGCCGCCTCGCGCGACCTCGCCTCGGCGCTCGGTTCGACCGGCTACTTCGATGTGCTCGAACACCCGGCCGACGAGCGCGCCCTTCGCGACCTCATGGACTCAGGCCGCGTGCAGGTGGCGCTCATCGTGCCGAAGGGCTTCTCTGCGGACCTTGCCAGGGGCGAGCAGGTCCCCGTCGAGATCGTGGTCGACGGATCCGACAGCAAGACCGCGTCGGTGGCGAGCGGCTACGCGGCACAGGTGATCGCCGACTGGAACCGAAGGCGGATCGCCGCGCTGGGGATCGAGACGCAGGGTCCCGGCATCGACGCTCGGGTCCGCGTGCTCTTCAATCCCACCCTGCGGGCCGTGAAC
This sequence comes from uncultured Eubacteriales bacterium, assembly GCA_964456615.1. GTDB lineage: Bacteria > Actinomycetota > Coriobacteriia > Anaerosomatales > CAVRZR01 > CAVRZR01. The sequence continues at coordinate 1,878 of CAYWCB010000174.1, forward strand.
GCCATGATCCCCGGGCTCATCGCAACGATCCTCATGCTCTCCGTGACCGCGATCATGGGCCAAGCGGTCGTGAAGGAGCGCGAACGCGGCACGCTCGAGCAGATGTTCGTCACCCCCATCACGCGCGGCGAGTACCTCGTGAGCAAGGTGACTCCGTACGTGCTCATCGCCATCACTCAGGTGATCGTGATCTCGCTCGTGGGGCGCTACTGGTTCCGCGTCCCCTTCTACGGCAGCCTCGCCGTCGTAGGGGTGGGGATGCTGCTCTTCCTCATCACCGCGATCGGCCAGGGCCTCATCGTCTCGATGCTGTCGCGCACGCGCCACCAGGCGCAACAGGCGACGATGTTCATCCTCATCCCCACGGTGGTCCTCTCCGGTTTCATCTTCCCGATCGAGTCCATGCCCCCGGCCATCGTGCCCATCACCTACCTCATCCCGATGCGCTACGCGCTCGTGATCCTGCGCTCGGCGTTCATGAAAGGCTCGGGCTTCGATGCGCTCTGGCCGCAGATGCTCGCGATGGCCGCCTTCGCCGTAGTCGTCTTCGGCATCGCCATCGCGCGCTTCTCGAAGCGGCTCGCCGAATAGGACCGCGATGGACACACCAGCCGAGAACACCTCCCCCGCCACGACGCCCGATCTCGACGTCGCCCCCGCCGCGACCTCCCCCGGTGCCTCTCCCCGTCCGGACAACGCCATCGAGATCCGAGACCTCACGAAGCGTTTCGGGGACTTCACCGCGGTCGACGCGATCGATCTCGACGTCCGAAGGGGAGAGATCTTCGGCTTCCTCGGCCCGAACGGCAGCGGCAAGACGACGACGATCCGCATGCTGTGCGCCTCGATCATGCCGTCCGAGGGTACGGCCCGCGTTCTCGGCCACGACATCCTTCTCGATCCAGAGGCGGTGCGCCGCTCGATCGGCTATATGTCGCAGAAGTTCGCGCTCTTCGAGGACATGACCGTCGACGAGAACCTGCGCTTCTACTCGGGCGTCTACGCGCTGCCCGCCGACGTCTTCGCCGAACGGCGCGCGTACGTCCTGGAGATGGCCGACCTCGTCGGGCGCGAGCGCGAGCTCACGGCGAACCTCTCGGTGGGCTGGAAGCAGCGCCTTGCGCTCGGCTGCGCCACGATCCACGAGCCGGAGCTCCTCTTCCTCGACGAGCCCACCTCGGGCGTCGACCCCACGGCCCGTCGGCATTTCTGGGAACTCCTCTACGAACTCGCAGAACAGGGCGTCACGCTCTTCGTGACGACGCACTACATGGACGAGGCGTCGCACTGCGGGCGGCTCGCGTTCCTCTACGACGGCCGCATCATCGCGAGCGGCGCGCCGCAGCAGATCCGTGCCGAGCAGGCCGGCGACTGCATCCTCGAGCTCGAGGTGGACGACGTCGAGGGCGCGCTCGCGTGGCTCGACCGGGCCGAGGGCGTGCTCGAGGCGTACCTCTCCGGGGCGCTCCTGCACGCGAACATGGGAGAAGCGCCGCCCGATTGCGCACTCACCGTAGCCGCCCGCCTGCGCTCGGCCGGATTCGAGGTCGCACGGTGCGAGCGCGTCGAGCCGACGATCGAGGACGTCTTCGTGCACCTCGTGAGCAAGGAGCGGGCGAGCGCACGAAGCCGCGCGGGAGGGGGCGCCGACCTGCAGCCCGCGCAGGCGCTTGAGGATGCGGCGGGACTGCGACCCGCTCCCCCCGTGGGTGCCGCGGAACCCGAGCCCGCTCCCGTTGGGGCCGCCGAGGAACCGGCAGCCGAAACGGCCGACGCGACCACCAGCCCGGAGTCGCCAGCGACGGACGCGGCCACTGCGTCGGAACCGCATCCGGCGGATGAAGGAGACGTCTAGCTCTGGGCTGCGCGCGCCAGCGCCCTCGCCACGCTCCTCGCCGCAACGATACCGCTCGCGCTCGACTGCACAAGCCCGCGCGTGACCCCGGCTCCATCCCCGATCGCCCACAGTCCCTCGACGGGCGTGCGCAACTCCGAGTCCACCTCGAGGCACGAGGAGTAGAACTTCACCTCGACCCCGTAGAAGAGCGTCTCCTCTCCGGCGATCCCCGGCGCGAGCGCGTCCATCGCATCGATGAACTCGATGATGTCCGTAAGGTGCCGGTAGGGCAGCACGCACGAGAGATCGCCCGGAGTGGCATACTGCATGGTCGGGGCCCTCGACAGCTCGGCGATCCGTGCAGGCGTCGAACGGTGACCGGACCTCAAGTCGCAGAGCCGCTGCATGAGAATACCGTCGCCTAGCAGATTTGCCAGATGCGCTATCTCCCGGCCGTATGTGATGGGCTCTCGGAACGGCTCCGTGAACGCCTGGCTCACGAGCACCGCGAAGTTCGTGCAACCGGTCTTCTCCCCGGCATACGAATGGCCGTTGACCGTCACCACGTCGCCGTAGGACTCGGTGGTCACCTCGCCGTACGGATTCATGCAGAAGGTCCGCACCGCATCCTCGAAGGTCGGCGCGCGGTAGATGAGCTTGGCTTCGTAGAGCGGGTCTGTCAGTGGCTCCATGACCTCGGCGGGACACTCGACG
>CAYWCB010000175.1:0-4375 GCA_964456615.1 uncultured Eubacteriales bacterium
GCCGAGAGGGGCGCTCCTCAGTTCTCGCGGAGTGTCCACTCACGAACGGAGTGAACACGCCTCTCGAAAATGCGTCGCCGCCCCTCCCGGCGGACGCTCCCGCCGGGCCGTGGCGCTCTTGCCCCTATGGCGACATCCGGATCGGGATCTCGACGACGTTGATCCGACTCCCGTCCTTGGCGGACTCCTCGAAGGCGATCACCGCGCCGAGTCCCTCGCGCTTGGTCTCGAAGGGTACCTCGACGCTCCACGTGCCCCGGGTGCCGGTCCCGCTCGTGGCCATGACGGCCTTTTCGGCGACGATCAGTCCCTCCGGATCGGTCACCTCGACCACGTGCTGCGCCTCGAAGACGTTCGAGCTGCCCCAGACTCTGACGGGGCTCGCGATCTCCTCGCCCGGTATCGGACCCTCGACGAGGATCGCGGGCAGCTGGCCCTCGAAGTCCTCTCGCCCGACGCTCGGCGAGACGATGACTCCCTCGCCGCCGATCGCCTCTGCGGGCTTGCCGTCGAGCTTGAACGCGACGCTGTCGATCTCCTCGAACTGTGTGAGCGTGCAGACCACTTGCGCGACGCGCAGCAGCATCGACAGTGACCCTCCGCCAGACTCGTACACCCTGGACAGGTCGACCGTCGCGACCGAGCCGTTCGTCTGGACGCCGAGGACCCGCGTGTCTTCAGGTATCACCGTGCCGAGCCCGAACTCGCGCTCTTCGACGGTCGGACCCTTGAGCAGCGAAGCGACGACACGCATGAGGTACGTGGGTGATGTTGTGGTCTCGCCTGCGGCGAGTTCGATCGCGCGTCCCGCGACGCCGATGCTCTCGCCTCGGACGAAGTAGACGCGCGCGCTCGTGGTTCGTCGCGGCTGCGACGGGGCAGCGGTCTGTTCACCCGACGCGTTGCCTGCGTCGCCGCCTTCGGACCGTGTGTTCTCCTCGGCCGCACAGCCGCCGAACAGCGCCAGAACGAGCGACACCGACGCCAGCAGCGCGAAGCACCTCATCAGACGCTTCATCTCGACTCATCGCCCCTCGTGATGCGGAATTCCCCGACTGTCTGTGTTGCACGCTTGTTGTACCCCTTGGACAGGTCCTCTCCCGACTCCTTCGGGCAGGCGTTGCCGTTGCGTAGCGGATTCGCCGCAGTGCGGGGAGGCAGGGTGCCGGCGTGCGCGATGGCCTGCGACGTTCTGTTCGTTGCCGCTCGGCATGTCGCGTGCTATCCTACCGCCCGCTGTCCTTTCGGCGCCTGGTCGGAAACCAGGGCAACATCGAGAGGCCATACGCGGAGGTCGTGAAGTCATGAAGCAGGGAATCCACCCGGACTACGTCGAGGCGACGGTCACGTGTTCGTGCGGCAACACGTTCAAGACGCGCGCCACGAAGGCCGAGCTCCACATCGAACTGTGCAACCAGTGTCACCCGTTCTACACGGGCCAGCAGAAGTTCGTCGACACCGGAGGCCGTGTCCAGCGCTTCTCGGACAAGTTCGGCAGCGCCGCCGAGGCAGTCATGGTGAAGGAAGCCGCCGAGCGCGAAGCGCGCCAGAAGGCGCACGAGGAGGCGTCGATCGCCGCTCGCGAAGCGCGGGTCGTCAAGGAAGCCGAGAAGGCCGAGCGCGCGGGCAAGTTCGAGGTCGAGGAGGCCGCGGAGGCTGCGCAGGCCACCGAGGAGCCCACTGTCGAGGCTGCCGAAGGGACGACCGAGGAGGCAGCCGCTGAGGCAGTCGATGAGGCGGTTGTCGAGGCCGCTGAGGTCGAGGCAGTCGCGGAAGCGGAAGCCGTGGTCGAAGAGGTCGCGGAGGCCGCGAGCGAGGATGTCGCCGAAACCACTGCGGAAGAGGCGACCGCCGAGACTGCCGCCGAGGAGGAGGCCGACGCCGCCGAGGAGCCTGCCGAGTAGCGCCCTGTTGCGTCCGGTGCGCGACACACACGCTGCTAGAATGGGGAGGCGAGGCGACCCGCCTCCTCTTGCTTCTCCCCGAGGTAGTCAACGTATGGACGTCCGCCTCTTGTACAGCACGCCCGATCCCGAGCGCGCCGTTTCTGTTGCCGCGCGGGTGTGCTATGCGCCGGTTGGCGCGGCGCAACTCATGGAGGACATGAACGAGGACGCCGAGCGAAAGGTCCTCCGCACGATTATGACGAGCGGGCACCACTCGGCGCTCGAACACGCTTCGTACACCTTCGCCATAGACGGCGTCTCGCGCGCGCTGACACACCAGCTCGTTCGGCACCGGCTCGCTTCGTTCAACCAGCAGTCGCAGCGCTACGTCGCCTATGCCGAGGAGCCGACGTTCATCGTCCCGCCGGGTGTCTCGGCTGACCAGGAGGCGCTCGCACGCTTCAGTGCCGCGACGGCCAACGCCTACGCCGCGTACCGGGAGCTGATCGATGCCGGTGTGGCGGCCGAAGACGCCCGCTATCTGCTGCCCAACGCGATGGAGACGAAGATCGTCGTCACAATGAACGTGCGCGAGCTTCTGCACTTCTTCGGGGTCCGTTGCTGCAAGCGCGCACAGTGGGAGATCCGCGGCCTTGCGCTCCGTATGCTCTCCCTCGTAGAGCCCACGGCACCCTACGTCTTCATGGACGCCGGTGCGCCGTGTCGACGCGGCCCATGCCCCGAGGGCGCGATGACGTGCGGCGACCCCTATCCGAGAGCTCCGGTCCGTGAGTAGCGCACCGGACACCGGCAGCGGCGGAGCGGGCGCCGAGCGCATCGAGCACACGCACATCGGCGGGCAGGCCGTCATCGAGGGCATCATGATGCGTGGGAAGCACAACTGGGCGATCGCCGTGCGTCAGCCCAACGGCGAGATCCACCTCGAGGAACACGACCTCAAGACCGCGGCGTCCAAACGACCGTGGCTCGGCAAGCCGGTCATTCGCGGATGCGTGACGTTCTACGAGACCATCATGCTCGCGATGCAGGCCTTCTCCATCTCGGCGGAGTACGCGGGCATGGGGGAGGAGGAGGGCGAAGCGCTCTCGAAGCGGGAGATCTCCTTCTCGCTCGTGCTGGGGCTCGTCCTCTCCATCGGACTCTTCATCGTGGCTCCCGCGCTCATCACGAACTGGGTGGTCGGGCCTGCGATCGAGCGCCCGTTCGTCTGGAACGTCTTCGACGGCGTGCTGCGCGTGCTCGTGTTCTTCGGCTACATCTTGGCTGTGAGCCGGGTGAAGGAGATCCAGCGAGTGTTCGCCTACCACGGCGCCGAGCACAAGACCATCCACGCGTATGAGCGAGGGCTCCCTCTCGAGACGGACGTGATCCAGCGCTACGAGACGCTGCACGTGCGCTGCGGCACGTCGTTCCTGCTCATGGTCATGATCATCGCGCTCATCGTGTACTCGCTCGTGCCGATGAAGGCCATCCTCGCCACGATGGGCCTCGAGCAGCGTTGGGCGGTGACGCTTCTCGCCATCGTCATGCGCATCCTCTTCCTGCCGCTCATCGCGGGCCTCGCCTACGAGGTCATCAAGTGGGCCGGCAAGAAGCCGGACAACCCCTTCGTGAAGGCGCTTCTCTGGCCTGGTCTGCAGCTGCAGCGCATGACCACACGCCCGCCCGACGACTCGATGATCGAGATCGCGATCACGGCCATACAGCCGATCATCGCGCGCGAGGAGCGGGAGAAGAGACGGGCCGAGGACGACGGTGTCGCGGACGCGGAGCGCATCGCCGCCGCGGCGTCCGCCGACGAGGACGTCCTGCTCGACGCTCTGTAGCCGCGGCGTGGTGGAAGACGGAGACGCGCATTTCGCGACGAGTCCCTGGTGACATATATGCTTGACATATATGTCATGGCGACGTAGTCTTGCGCCCATGAAGAGGACGATGATGTATCTCCCCGACGATCTGCACGACTTCCTCGTGGAAGAGTCAGCTCGTCGCGGCGTGTCAATGGCCGAGATCGCGCGCGAGGCGATCGGTAGCTATCGGACCGGGTGCCAGGCGCCTCCCAAGCGCAACTACGAGGCGATCATCGGCGTCCTTGATGACGACGGACGCGAGACGAACCTGTCGGAGCGCGTAGACGAGATTCTCGCTGACCACTACAGGAAGGGTGGCACGTGGGATCAGGAGCACGGCTTTGCCGATCCTGATTGATACGAGCTTTCTGATCGCGGCGGGGCGCCCTCGCGAAGATAGTCACCTTCCCGCAACTCGAGCGCTCAAACAGCTGCAGGGCGTCGCTCTGGCGATTCCGTTGACCCTACTGACGGAGGCCATGGGTCTGGCCTTGGCGCGGGGCGGAGCGGTGCAGCAGCGGAGGTTCTGGGATGCATTCTTGGCCTCGGACATCCAGGTACTCTACCCCGACCAGGCGCTGCTCGGTCTCGCGGTGGACATCGGTACAACGAAGATGG
>CAYWCB010000176.1:0-4375 GCA_964456615.1 uncultured Eubacteriales bacterium
ACCTACGACACCCGGATTAAAAGTCCGGTGCTCTACCAACTGAGCTAACGGCCCGCCCCGCCCGGTCCGACCCGGCGCAAGGCAAGCGACAGTGTAGCGTCGGCCCGCAGGGGGGTCAACGCGAGCCCTCGCACGCCGATCGGCCTGCGTCGCGGGTGTGGTGCTACGATTGCCAAGGGTCCCTCGCCGAGAGGAAACGCATGCTCACAGACCTCGTGAATGAGTACGGTGCTTGGCCGGTCGTGCTGGGCACGACGTTGCTCGGATGGATCGCCGGTATGGTTGTCGGCGGGCTCCTTCGCTCGGCATCGGACCGCCGAGGCTCGCGCGCCGGACGCGCGCTCGCCGACTCGCTCACGGGACTGCCGCTCGTGTGGGGCGCGCTTGTCGGCGTGGGCGTGCTTCTGCCGACGCTCGACCTGTCGCCGCGAGTCGACAGCATCGCCCTCAACTCGCTCAAGGTGCTCTGGGTCGCCTCGTTCACCTGGCTCGGCATGCGAGTCGTCGGCAAGCTCGTACGCGCCTGGACGACGCGCGAGGGGGCCATGGTGCCCTCGGGGACGATCTTCGTGAACATCGCGCGCGTCGCCGTCTTCGTCATCGGGGCGCTCGTCGCCCTCGCGGCCGTCGACGTCTCGATAGCACCGCTGCTCACGGCCGCCGGCGTCGGTGGCCTGGCGATAGCGCTCGCGCTCCAGGACACCCTCGGCAACCTCTTCGCGGGGCTGCAGGTCGTGCTCTCGAAGCAGATCAAACCCGGCGACTTCATCCGCCTCGAGACCGGGCAGGAGGGCTGGGTCCACGACGTCACGTGGCGCAACACCACCATCAAGCAGATATCGAACGACCTCGTCATCGTGCCGAACTCGGTCATCGGCAAGTCGCTCGTGACGAACTTCACCTCGATGGACGAGCAGCACTCCGTCACGGTGCCGTTCTCCGTCGCCTACGACGAAGACCTCGATCGGGTCGAGCGGGTCGTGGGCGAAGTCGCCTGCGGCACGCTCGCCGGCACACCGGGAGCGGTCCTCGAATGCGAGCCCATCGTGCGCTTCCGCGAGTTCGGCGACTGGGCGATCCACGGCGTCGTCATCCTGCGCGCGGCCTCCTACGCGGACCGCGCCGTGCTGGTCCACGACTTCATGAAGCATCTGCACGCCCGCTTCCTCGCCGAGGGTATCGAGTTCCCCTACCCGAAGAGCGAGGTCGCGCTGGAGCAGGGCGGGGAGTAGGACGAGGGATACGTCGTCGCAGTGCCGGCACCGGCACCGGGGAGCTTCAGTTGATCACGCTCGAGCAAGCACTGCATGACCAGAAGGACCCAGACACGCTGTTCGCTGAGCCGGACCTCTCGGCTTCCGTCGAGAAGTTCGCCAGAAACGAGGGCTACGGCTGGGCGGGCATCCTGAAGCAGTACGCAGGGTACCCGTCGAGACTGCCCGTCGAGGCGGTCATCCCTCACGGCGTCTACCTCGACACCGAGCGGGTCGCCGAGGAAGAGCTGGAGGCCCCCGTTCCCGCCGTCCTCAACTACCCCGCGATGCGCAACACCACATGGGAGCGACTGTCGGACAAGGTCGTCGTCCCATCCGCAAGCCCCTTCCTCTATGCCCTCGAGCTGTTCCGCCGAGAGTTCCCCGGACCGGCGACGACGGACGGGACGATCTTCTTTCCGGCCCACGCCACCGAGACGATGCACTGGGACGTCGACTGGGAAGCACTCGTACGCACGCTCACGGCCCTCGATGACGAGCACCAGCCTGTGACGGTGTGCATGCACATGGCCGAGTACGAGAAGGGCTTCCATAGGATATTCGCGGATGCCGGGTTCGAGGTGGTGTCCGCAGGCAACCCCTGGGATCGGGAGTTCATCTACCGCTGGCTGCACCTGTTGTCGATGCATCGATTCGCCGCCAGCAACGATGTAGGAGGATGCGCGTACTACTCCGTCAGGGCAGGAACTCCGTTCTTCTTGCTCGGCGACGTACCCAAGATGCGCCTCGATTCGTCCCTACACTTCGTTCAGCAGCAAGTCGGGCTCTTCTACAGAGCAACATCGCAGCAGATAAGGCAGACCGCCGCACGAATCCGCGCGACGTTCGTGGACGAGGAGGGGACCGGTGTCACACGCGTCGAGCTCACCGACTACCTGCTCGGCGCGGAGAACCTCAAGACCCCCGAGGAGTTGCACGCGGCGCTTGAAGAGGTCGCCCGACTCGCCGCCCGTTGAGTGCCGCCTGAGAGTGGCAAAGCTGAAAGACGAGGCGAGCGAACTGAACACCGAGGCCTAGACGCCGTCCTCGAACCGCTCGCTCCTCCATTTCAGCGAACTCGCTCCCACCCGGTGTGTGCACCTGCGTCCCAGATCCAGCTGAACACGTCGCCAAGTACCGTCGACGCACGGCCGTCCCGCCCTCGAAGCGCGACGACCCCCGCGAGCGCATTCGACAGGAAGACCTCGTCGGCGCCGTCCAGGTCTTGCAGGTGCAGCGTGGCCTCCTCAGCGCGGTATCCCAACTCATGTGCAAGGTCGAAGACGACGCCTCGCCCAACTCCGTCGACTGCGGGCGGAGCCGCTGGCGTGAGAAGTCGGTCACCGATACGCACCCAGATGGTCGAGGTCGAGCCGTCGACGAGCGTTCCGTCCGGGAGGACGAGTACCGCCTGGTGACCTCCCTTCGCCACGGCGGCCGCATGGGCTTCGTCCCAGACGGTGCGCTCGGCCGGCTTCGCGGCACCCTCGGGGAGGTGCGGCGCGTGCTGCACGACATGCGGAGCGAGAACGACCCCTCCGTTGACGGCAAGCGTTGAGGGACGAGAGTCAGCAACGGCCTCGACCAGACGGTCCGGGTGCACGAGGATTCGCAAACGTGCGTAGGGTGACGCAGCATCGACTGCACCCAGCGCGGAAGCGATCCGCGCGCGCACGACCGCCAGCAAAGACGGCCCGCACCCTCCAGCGGCGAGCCTCGCAAGATGCCGATCGAGCAGCGGCACACGACCGAACGCGACGCGGCACGTCTCGAGGAGCGTGACCGCCGGAGCGCCATCACCGATGACGGGCGACGCCTTGAGAAGCGACTCCAGCCACTCGGCGGCCGGGTCGGACTCGATCGTGATCCCGCCCCCCGTGCCCCAGCAGGCCTCGCGGGAGCCGGTCCCCGTGCCCGCTTCACCCGCCGCACCCGCCGCGCACGCGAGCCCGCCCGCACGGTACGTTCGCGGGCGGTCGCGCTCGTACTCGAGCGTGCGGATGAGCACGGACGAGTCCATCTCCCCCGGCCTCGCGACGAGGAGCGCGCCGCAGTAGGCGCCCCTCTGCGAGGGCTCGATCTCCTCGATGATGCACATGGCGGCGATCTTGGGCGCACCCGTCACCGACCCGCACGGGAAGGTCGCCTCGAGGACCTCGCCGAATCCTGCCTCCGCGCGAAGCTCGCCGCGAACCGTCGACACGAGCTGGTGGCAGTACGGGGTGGGGACTACCTCGTACAGCGGATCGACGCGCACGGTCCCCGGCACGCACACGCGCCCAAGGTCGTTCCGTTCGAGGTCGACGATCATGAGGTGCTCGGCCCGTTCCTTGGCGTCCTCGAGCAGCTCGCGCGCGAGCGCCGCGTCCAGTTCGGCAGTGGCCCCGCGCGGACGGGTCCCCTTGATGGGCCATATCTCGGCCGTGCGCGTGCCGTCCTCGTCGCGCACGCGCAGGAAGCGTTCCGGGGAGACCGAGGCCACTGCCGCGCCGTCCGGCAGTTCTAGCAGCGCGGAGAAGTCGGAGCCGGCTCGGTCGAGGAGCGCAGCTAGCGCCTGCGCTGGTTCCAGCACGGCTCGGCCTCGGATGCGGTAGGTGAGGTTCAGGACGTACACGTCGCCCGCTGCGATGCGCTCGCACACGTCGCGCACTCCCGCGCGGTACTCGCGCGCGGTCGCGTCGGCTCGCGCATCGGCCAGCAGCGGAAGAGAAGGTGCGTCCCCTTGACGCACACCGGCCCCGCACCCTTCGACCGCGGGCAGCTCCGGCACTTCCCCCCACGGCACCCACCCATCCTGGCCCAGCGTCAGACCGCCGCCGTAGTGCACGACGATGCACGGCCCGTCGTAGGGTGCGAGCAGCGCAGTGAGCGCCGGACCGGCGCCTTCGAACGTAGCTTGGAGCGACGCTCCGGCCTCGGCCAGATCGAGCCCGGCGCGCGTCTCGATCGGTTCCCAGGCGACAAGGGGCGTGCCTCCGAACCAGCCGCGAGATGTGGCGGGCGCGAGAACGAGCGAATGTCGCCCGGAGAGGACTGTGGCCATGTCGCCGGGACGGAGACTGGCAGGAGCCGCGGTGTCGGTCGAGTGCAGCAGCACGCGCTCCTTTCAGAGCATGTGCCGC
>CAYWCB010000177.1:0-1864 GCA_964456615.1 uncultured Eubacteriales bacterium
CGAGCTTCCCGTCGATCACGTAGATGCCGGGGTCCCCCAGCAGGCGATCGGGGACGACGGGGATGTCCGCCGCAGCGCCCGCGCGGAGCGCTTCGGCGGTCTGGAGGCAGCGCGTCAGCGGGCTGGCGTGCAGGGTCTGAAGCCGGCCGCCGAGCACCGCACCGAGTTCACGCGCGAGGCGCGCGCCGACGTCGGTGATGGGCAACCCCCACCCGGCGTCACCGGGCGGAAGGTAACCGCGAACCGAATGCCGCAACAGCACCGCCACGGGCGCAGAGGCGGGTACCTCCCCAAGCCAGCGCAGCATGGAGGGCGGAATGCGCCAGTCGATGGCGGTCATCGCGCAACCCCGACGATAATCGACGGGAGCGCCGGGATCCGCCGGACGCAGTCGACGTCGAATCCGCCCTGGTCAAGGAGGGCGGCGAACTCGGTCGCCGTCCGCTCCCTGCCTCCGGTGGCCATGAGCAAGTGCAGGTCACACAGGCTTCCTGCAGCCCCGTCCTCGGGCACCAGCATCTCGACCACGAACAGCCTGCCGCCGGTCGGTAGGGCGCGACGCGCGTTGTGGAGCAGTCGAAGCGCGATCGGGTCGTCCCAATCGTGCAGGACGCGCGCCATAACCACGGCGTCGCCATCGGCTCGCCACGGATCGAAGAGGTCGGCGGGCCGGAGATCCACACGGCTTCCGAGTTGTCGCAGCCTGGCCTGCTCGACGACTTCGGGCCGGTCGAGGATGACGACCTGCAGTCCCGGGTACGTCTCGATGAGCATCGCGGCGAGCGCCCCAAGTCCGCCCCCCGCGTCGATCACCCGCTCATCGCCCCGAAGACCGAGCGCTTGCGGCACCGCTGCGTAGTCGTGGAGGGCGTAGCTCGCTAGCATCCGATGGTGAGCCGCCGTGCGACCGGGATCGGCGGCGACCTCGCCGAAGATGTCGGGCGGCCGCCAGCCGGAGTCGGCTCGGATGGCCGCGGGGAGGGCCTCCCAGAGCCTCGGGAAGAAGCGGCCGTACTCCACCGCGGCACCTGCGAGGGTACATGGGTGTGCGGCCTTCAAGTACTCGCCGCGCTCCGTCGTGCGCCACTCGTCGCCCACCGCCGTCGTGAGACGAAGCTCCGCGAGGGCGCGCAGCAACCGGCGAGCGCGCGTCGGCTCGAGACCTCGCGCACGCGCGACGCCGTCGGCGCTGGCGGGCAGCACGTCGAACACCCCCAACTCCACCGCCGCGCAGATCGCCTGCGTGCGCCAGAAGCCCACGAGGTCGCCGGACACCGAGGCGAACGCACTCCTGAGCGCCGGCCGCAGCTCCACGAGCGTCTGCCCCCCCTCGTCGACGACTTCGAGCCCTCCGTCGAAGCGCTCGACGCGTGCCTGCTCGTTGTAGAAGGGCTCCACAGCCGCGAACCGCCTCGCGTAGAGAGGGCGTCCCGCAGTATCGACGTGCATCCAGCCGTCCTCGTCACGAGCCCGAGCGAAGCCCTTGTGGAACACGTCGAGGTCCAGGAACCAGACGCCGTGGACCAGATCCCCTCGTTCGCCGATGTGCGTCGAGCGCCCGTCGCCGGCCTGCACGACGCCGACCCCGTCGCGGAAGTCGCCCGCGTATCGCCATCGGGCGTCGTACGCCGGCTCCCCGTCAGGCGTGACGTGAAGGTAGGCGCCGCCCTGCTCTCGGACGGCGCAGCGGCCGCCCTGGAAGTTGCCGCACCAGTCGAAGCGGGCGGCGTAGAGATCCGTGCCGTCCGGGCGGATGTGGTGCCACCCATCGGGCGCCACGACGGCCGCGAGCCCCTCATAGAAGCCGAAGGTCCGGCGGAACCTCCGGCTGTACGCCGCAGAGCCGTCGAGCCGGATGTGCCAG
>CAYWCB010000177.1:1925-4349 GCA_964456615.1 uncultured Eubacteriales bacterium
CGTCGAAGCGGTCGGGATAGAGTGGTAGGTCGCCCCGAACATGGTGCGTGCCGGTCGGTGCCGGGTTCGCATCCCACCAGGTCATGGCGCCACCTCCGCGGGCTTGCGCATGTTGCAGCCAAGACAGAGCGCGCGATTCCGGTACGTGGCGAGCAGGTTCCGATACGGCTCCCCGTGCCAGATCTTCATCAGGTCTCGGTCGTTCAGGCTCCCGAACTCGCCGAGCGTCCGTCGCTGCGCGTCTGGCGCGCAGCACGGGTCGAAGCGCCCCTCGGCGCTGACCCAGGCCTCCTGGCCGAGGAACGGACACGGCCCTCCGGGCGCCAGGTCGCCCGTTGCGTCGTCCTCGTCGAGCAGGAAGATGTTCTCGAGCAGGATGTGCTTCCCATTCGGGAGCGTGCGCTCGGCGGCAGCTTCGCGAGCCGCGAGGACCGCGCCGTTCCAGCGCCGGATCGCGTCCGGGCTGCGCCGCATCGACTGGTCCTTGATCTCATCGAAGTGCGCCCACAGGTGATGTCCCTTGACGCGGTCGACGCCCAGCTCGATCGCGAGGCGCACGATGCCGGCGAGCTCGGCGACGTTCGCCTCGAGGAACGTGAGCTGGAACGTCACGCGGCAACGGTTGCCGCCTCCGGCCGCGTACGCGTCTCGAACCGCGATGAAGGCCCGGACGTTGCCGAGCACCTTCTCCCAGTTCGAGCCGAGCATGATCGCCTCCTGGGTCGCCTTGGTGGCTCCGTTCCAGGAGATCTTCACGTCGGAGGTGACCGGCACGATCCGCTCGGCCCACGCGCGGGCACCGAGGCGCGGGAACGTCCCGTTGGTCGTGAGGTTGAGTTGGACACCGTGCTCCGAGCAGAGCGCCACGATGTCCTCGAAGTGCTCGTAGAGGAGCGGCTCACCCATGGTCGACGGGATGATCTCGCGGAGGCCGTTGGTCGCTGCGTCGCCGACCACTCGACGGATGAGGTCGATGGGCATCAGACGACGGGGCCTCCCGACCGCCTTGCGGGCGATCTGGAGGGGGCTGTGCGGGGAGTGCTCCTCGCACATGATGCAGTGCATGTTGCAGGTGTCGGGGTTCGTGTCGAAGGTCACCCGCCACGGCCCGGTGCCGACCGCAACCCGGGCACTGTCCCGTCGACCGAGGACGAGCTCGTAGATGCGCACCATCTCGCGGACGTGGTCTTCGATCGCCGGCACGTCTCCGGTCTCGCTGAAGACGTAGCCGCGTTCGCCGAGGCGCCGCGCCAGAGTCGGATCCTCGACGAACCTCTGCATCTGGCCGGCGAGCGACCGAGGCGACCGGTGCTCGAACTGCAGGCCGTTGACTTCGTGACGGACGTATTCGGCCATGCCGCCGACGTCGCCCGCGATTACCGGCACCCGCGCCTGCTGCGCCTCGTGGATGACGAGCGGCGAGTTCTCGACCCACACCGACGGGACAACGATGGCGTCCACCCGGTTGAACACGTCGCGGACGATGTCCTGGTTCCGATACTCCGGGAGCCACTCCACGCGCTCAGCCGTACCGGAAGGGAGGCTCTGAGCCACCGCCTTGAGCGCCTCGGTGTCCTGACCCCGCGACCGACCCCACACGCGCAAGATCGGACCGCCCGAGAGGGCGCCGAAGGCGCGGACGAGGTCGTGGATCCCCTTCGCGGGAGTGTGCGTCCCGATGTAGCCGAACGTGAAGGGCTCTCCTTGCTCACGCGCCCGACCGCGAAGCCGAGCCAGGTCGAAGCCGTAGTCGAGGTAGACGAGCTTGCGCTCGGGGAGCCCGAACTCGTCGCGATACCGGTCGTGGAGGTACCGCGCGGGCGCCACGAACAGGTCGACGAGCTCGGCCATCTCCCGCGCGTGGCGCATGCGGCGCTTGACCCAATCGGCCCAGTAGGCGACGTCCGCTTCCCGCTCGGCCGGGGCCCCGCTGAAGTAGCGGGCGTAGCAGCGCTCGGCGCACTTGCGGTCCTCCTGTCCGTCGCAGGAGGCCCACAGGTTCTGCGGATCGCTCGGGAACATCTGCATGAACTGGCCGCGCGGGCACATCAGCCAGTAGTCGTGCAACGTGTAGACGATCGGGATGGTCCGCGACGTGGCCTCGATCAGCAGCGAGGTCGAGAGGTGGTTCAGGTGCTCGACGTGCACCAGGTCGGGCTGAACACGGTCGAGCACCTCGGCGAAGCGTTGGTCGATCCCGACGTCGCGGTATCGGTCCTTGTTGCGCGGGTTGTTGACGACGTGGAGCGTGACCCTCGGGTCGTCGGGGTCTCGCTCGAGCCGCAGCCGGAAGTCCGGAGCGAACGAGTCCTCCTCCCTGGTGAAGACGTGCACCTCGTGGCGCTCTGCGAGCCCGTGGCAGAGGGTCTGCGTGTAGACCTCGGACCCAGCGTTGTAGCGCATCGGATAGCCGTGGATGACCTG
>CAYWCB010000178.1:0-4293 GCA_964456615.1 uncultured Eubacteriales bacterium
GCGCCGGCATCCCAAACCGGGTCCCGCTTGCCCGGCTCACCGCGGCACGGTGCGTTGGAGCGTGAGCGGCGCAGGATCAGGCCGCGGCAGCTCCGGGCCGCTCATGCGCTCAAGAGCGGGACTCCTCGACTTGAGGGCGGACATCCGCAGCTCCCCCATCACGGGACCGCCGAGGAGTCCGGAGCCGGAGCCTCGCGGCTGTGTCTAACGTGTTTGAGATAACCCGCAACGCGAAGCGTTGTCGGGTTGATCTCATGGTTGGGCGGGCATCGAGCGCTACGGGGTCCAGTCTACGAAGGACTCGGTAGCACGGTCGATGCGGAAGATCTGTTGAGGGCGTATCGCGTCGTCGATTCCGATGGTAGCGCAGACGAGTTCGTCGATTACCCCACGCAGGTCAGGAGCTGTTGGAGCGGCGACTCGCATGACCAGCTGGTGGTCACCAAGAAGGAAGTTGACGGCCAGCACGTTCGGGTGATGGCGCCGAAGCCCGTTCGCCCTCTGTTTGTTCGATATCGCTTCTCGCAAGATCAGTGCGAGGTACTTCTCTGGGTCACCGCCACCGAACGGCAGCACGCCTGGCTGATAGGCGTCGAGGTCATCCCCTTCCAAGTAGACAGTCAGATTCGACGCTCCCAAAGGGAGCGGAACCACGACGGGCCAGGCGTGGTTTGCTTGGCTCGCCAGCGTGTCTAGTCGCCCGGGCGCTTCGAGCTCTCGAACAAGGGCGTCGAAGAAGGCATCGAGCGCGGTTTCGCCGGATGGCAGTGTGATTCTCAGGAAGAGCTGATGGTGTACTCGGAGTCTTGGATGCAGTCGTCCCAAGATTTCCTCGAGGAAGAGTATTGCTGCGAAGAACTTCCTGGCAGCGAGGCACTCCACGAAGAGTATCTCGCTGCCTCTTCGGGCCGACAGATCAGGTCCGCCCTTGTTGCCGCCCCACTCAAGGTCGAACCCGCGCGCCCGAAGGTACTCAGCCACCTGCATCTGCCACACGAGCGACCAGAATTCTGCGAAGTCGGGGCTGTGCAGCAGCGACTGTCGTTCGGTTCGCCACCGGGGCACACTCTCCGCGCATTCGAGCAGCTGGTCTACTCGTTGCAGCTGTGCGTCGCCAAGAGTCGCCAATCGCCACTGCATGAAATGGCAATAGTACGGTGGGCGGGCCGAGAAAGAACTGAGCAGCGAAGAGGGGAAGTTCCTTCCGATCGCGGAGAATGCCTGACGGCGCGCTTCCACGTTACCCGCGTCGACTACCGCAGCTACGAGACTCTGGTGTGCGCCTCCGCTGGCCCCCGGCATGGTTCCCTGCTTCTTCGTCTACCCAGCCACAATGCGTGACCTAGAAGGTAGGATACGACAAGCCGTCCATCCCGGGTGCGTCGCACCTGCGGGCCGCACGGTTGGCGAGCTCCGTACCTGCGGGCGAGAGTCCACGAAGGCACGCCTCGCCCGTCCACCGGCGGTTGCCGATGTCAGCGTGCATGCGCATCATCGAGTCGATGGAGTCTGCAACGAAGGCGGAAGGGCCGTGACCCACAGCTTCGAACGCGTACTCGCTTCGCTCTCTTCCGACCCCTCAGCAAGGGGGCGGGAGTTCGAGCGCCTCTGCAAGTGGCTCCTCGAGACCGATCCCCAGTACGCATTCCAGGTGAGGCGGGTCTGGCTCTGGCGGGATTGGCCCGATTGTCCTGGAGCCGATCTAGGCATCGACCTGGTGGCCGAAACGCACGACGGCGGCCTGTGGGCGGTTCAGGCCAAGGCCTACGACCCAAGTGGGTCGGTGACGAAGCGCGACATCGACACGTTCCTGTCAGCGTCATCCACGTCATCATTCTCGACTCGACTGCTTGTCGCCACCACGGACCACGTGGCATCCAACGCTCGGCGTACGATCCGGGAGCAGGAGAAGCCCGTGCACCTGCTGCTGCTGAACGACCTGCGGGATGCACGGGTGGGCTGGCCGCAATCGGTGCGGGATCTTGGGAGCGGGCGGCGCGTCGAACCCAAGAAGCCGCTCCCGCACCAGCAGGCGGCATTGCGCAATCTTGTGCACGGACTCGAAGACGCCGAGCGTGGAAAGCTCATCATGCCCTGCGGCACCGGGAAGACCCTCGTATCACTCTGGCTCAGCAGGGAAATCCGCGCCGCAAGGACACTCGTCCTTGTCCCCTCACTGTCCTTGATGCGACAGACCATCTCCGAATGGATGGCGAACACGTCTGAGCCGCTTGACATCCTCGCTGTGTGCTCGGACGCCTCGGTTACCGGCAGCGACGAAGTCCTGCGACACGTCTCCGAGCTTCCGTGGCCGGTGACAACAGACCCCGCCGGCGTCTACAACTTCCTCTCGCGGCGCGGCGAAAGACCGCGAGTTGTCTTCTGCACCTACCAGTCGTCCCCGGTGGTAGCGGCGGCCCAGAATCACGGAGGGCCCAGCTTCGACCTCACGATCGCCGACGAGGCGCACCGATGTGCTGGCAAGAGGAGTGGGCCCTTCGCGACGATCCTCGACGGAGATGCGATTAGGGCGACGAAACGGGTGTTCGCCACCGCGACGCCCCGGTACATAGCCAAGCACGTCACCAAACGTGCCGAGGAACTCGGTCTCGAAATGGTGTCGATGGACGACGAGTCGGCCTTTGGCACCGTGCTGCATCGGCTGACCTTCGCGGAGGCGGTGCGCAGCGGGCTTCTTTGTGACTATCGCATCCTGATCATCGGAGTGGATGACCAAGACGTTCTCGACATGATGGAGCGTGCGGCCTTCGTAGAGACGCCTACCGGAGCCGTCTCTGATGCACGATCCATCGGGGCGCAGGTGGCAGTCACTCGGGCGATGCGAGAGTTCGGACTCCAGAGGATCATCTCCTTCCACAGTCGGGTCAATCGAGCGAAGGCATTCGCCGAGGGGCTTGAAGGGTCGCTCGAATGGTTCCCTGGGGAATCGCGCCCGGACGGTACGGTGTGGAGCAGGCATGTCTCGGGGGAGATGAGTGCTGCTCGCAGACGTCGGGTTCTGGATCGACTGGCGGGCGTCGAACCGGACGAGTACGGGGTAGTGTCCAACGCCCGCTGTCTGGTAGAAGGTGTGGACGTGCGCTCGCTTGACGGCATCGCCTTCGTGGACCCGAGGGCGTCTGAGATCGACATCGTCCAAGCGGTGGGACGAGTGATGCGAACCTCGCCAGAGACGGGCAAGTCGTTGGGGACGGTGATCATCCCCGTCGCAGTGGAAGCGGGCATCGACCCGGACACGGCCCTTGAGCACTCGACGTTCTCCGTAGTCTGGTCTGTCGTCCAGGCTCTGCGAGCGCATGATGAGGAATTCGGGGCGACGCTCGATCACCTGAGAGTCGAACTCGGGCGCTCGGGTGCGCTACCTGAGTTGTCCGACCGCGTGGTGCTGCAACTTGGCGCCGCAGTGGACGAGACGTTCGTGCAAAGCCTCTGGCTTCGGATGGTCGAACATGCGACCTCATCGTGGGAGGCAGCCTACGGGCACCTCATTCGCTTCGTCGAGCGCGAAGGTCACGCGAGGGTCCCGCTCGGTCACATAGAAGACGCAGGAGCACTGGGGGCTTGGGTGGGTCACCAACGAACCGTCTACAAGAACGGCGCCCTGCCTGCCGACCGGGTCTCCCGGCTCGAGGCCCTACCGGGTTGGTCGTGGGATCTTCACGCCGACCGGTGGGAGGAGCGATTCGAGAGCCTCCTGCGCTTCGTGTTGCGCGAGGGACATGCGACGGTTCCGAGAACGCACTCGGAAGACGGAATGGCGCTCGGGCAGTGGGTGACTTCCCAACGCACCGCCCACAAGCGTGGTACCCTCGGCGCCGACCGCGCATCCCGTCTCGAGGAGCTACCGGGGTGGTCGTGGAACTCGCGGACTGATCGCTGGGAGGAGTGCTTCCACGCGCTCCTGCACTACGCCGAGCGCGAAGGTCACGCGAGGGTCCCGCTGGGTCACATAGAAGGCGGAAGGGCGCTGGGGACGTGGGTACTCACGCAACGGACTGCCCGCAAGGACGCCACCCTTGCCGCCGACCGAGTCTCCCGACTCCAGGCGCTGCCCGGTTGGTCGTGGAATCTTCAGACAGACCAGTGGGAGGCCTCATTCGATGCACTTCTGAGGTACACGACGAGAGAGGGGCACGCATGCGTCCCCCAACGGTGGATGGAAGGAGAGGTCGCGCTTGGGACGTGGGTGAATGTGCAACGGCGGGACTACAAGCGTGGCCGTCTCGCCCCTGATCGCACGTCCCGGCTCGAAGCGCTGCCACAGTGGTCGTG
>CAYWCB010000179.1:0-4268 GCA_964456615.1 uncultured Eubacteriales bacterium
CTGCGGGACAGGCAACCTCGAGGTCTTTATGTCGGAGAAGGACCACCCGCCCCTCGAGGTCGAGGCGATCGATCTGTCCCCGGCCATGCTCGCTCGGGCGAGGAGCAAGTGCGCAGGCCTCGACTGGGTCAACTTCACTCAGGCCGACCTCGGCACGGAGCTGCCGTTCGCGGATGCCTCGTTCGATCGCGTCGTGAGCGTCAACGTCCTCTACGCCCTGCGGGAGCATGATGCGACCATGCGCGAGCTGCTTCGAGTGCTCAAGCCTGAAGGCCTGCTCGTTCTGACCAGTCCAGCGCCGGATTTCCGGCTCCAGCCGCTGCTGGCCGATCACGTCCGCAGGATCCGCAACGTATGGGGCGTGCACAGGAAGGCCCGGGTCGTTGCCGACAGCGTATGGACGCTCTCCACAAGTGGCCTCTTCGCTGCGGCCCTCAACGTCTTCGTGATCAACCGTAGAGAGAGCACGGGGCGGTACAACGTGTTGGACCGCACCGGCTGGCAGGAATTCCTCGAGAGACACGCAGAGAACGGTCTCGGGGACTTCAGCATAGGGTCGGCGATGGCCGACCAGAACCTCTTGGCAACCGCCATGAAGGCCGCCGCCGCCTAGTACTTCCGCAGCCCCCCTTCGTAGCCGTACTAAGGAGCAATGACATGCGGTTCTTCATCTGTCAGGACCAGACACATCTCAGGCTCGCTCAGGCCCTCAGGTACGAGGTCTACTGCCACGAGAAGGGCTGGATCGACCCTGCACAGTTCGCGGACCACACGGAGAGGGACGAGTATGACGACCTGGCCGTGCACTTCCTCGCGGTGGACGAGGACATCCCCGTGGGAACGTCTCGCCTTCTTCTCGGCTCCCTGCAGCCGCTGCCTGCCGCCGACTACATCGACCTCGCGAAGCTGGGACTGGACCCGCGCGACTGTGTCGAAGTCTCCCGCATGGCCACGCATCCGATGCGGCGATCACAGGATCTCAAGGTGTTCCTCGGCCTGAACAGGGCCATGTGGCACTGGTCCATGGAGCGCAGGATCAAGGCGTGGCTGGCCATCGCGGATGTCCCGCTGTTCAGGCTGCTGAAACGTCTCAGGATGCCGATCATCGCCGACGCTCCGCCGATCGACTACCTCGGCTCGCCCTGCGTCCCGGCGGCGTTCGACTTGGTCGACACGGGCGTGGCACTGGGCGAAACGCTCGCAGGGCCGCCTCCCGGAGCGCCCGGCATCAACTGGCAGCCGGCTCCGCAGTCGCGCTAGTCACCCGAACGCCAACCCCGTACGGTCCATGCACGTGAGCCAGGCTGCGGGCACGGTCAAGTTCCTCGCGTTCGGAGCCGATAACCTCCTCGTCCAGTCGAAACGCCTCACGGGGGGCGAATCTGTGGATCTGTTCCGATTGTCCATAGTTGCCGCGGTGGGCATCGCCAACGTGGGTCTGGCGGTGGCTGTGTACGTGCGCAACAGCAGGAGTCCTGCTCACCGCACGTTCGCAGCCGCAGCCGTGATGATCGTCTGCTGGCTCACCCTCGCGTTCCTGTCCGACCAGGCGGACTTCCGCGCCCACGCGCTGTGGCTGAATCGGCTCACCGCGTCCAGCTCCCTGTTGATGGCAGCCTTGCTGCTGTACTTCGTAATCGTCTTCCCGAGGCCAGAACGCCGCCTTGCGGTGTTCTGGAAAGCGTTCCTCCTCGCAGGCATCGCGCTGACAGGGCTCACAACCCTCACACCGCTCACCGTCGCAGCCATCGAATCGCGACCTGGCGGCACGGATATGCTGCCCGGACCCTTCATGAACGTGGTGGCTGCGTGGCTCGCCATCGGTCTCGCCTGCGTCATCTTCCTCCTCTTCCGGAAGCATCACCTGCTGGAGGGGCGACCCAGAGCGCAGCTAAGATTCGTGCTGCTCGGCATCATCCTGTTCGGCGCAACGTCGCTGGTGCTCGGACTCCTCGTCCCCATGGCCACCCAATCCTACGAGCTGGCCTACCTGAACCAATTCGCGACGCTCTTCATCGTCGGCTTGACAGCCTACGCCATGATCAAGCACCGCCTGATGGACATGCACCTCGTCGTCCTGCGGAGCATCGGGTACGGCGCGCTCACCATGGCAGCCGGGGCGATCCTCGTGATGCTTGCTACACTCGCCCGAGCCAACCTCGCGGCAGACATCGGACTCGATTCAGACGCGGTGTTCGCCATCAGCGGCCTCGCCGCGGCTCTAGCGTTCCAGCCTGTCCGACGCGCGCTGGAGCGCACGACGGACCGAATCTTCTACCGGCGAACCTACGATCCCGACCGTCTGTTGAGCGAACTCGGTGGGGCAATGGCCTCCACTCTCGATCCCGCTGTCCTCGCTGAGCATCTCGCCCGCAAGCTGACCGACCGCGTGCGCCTCTCGTACGTCACCGTCGCGTACGAGTGGAACGACGCTCTGGAGACGGCGGGCACGAACCCCGATGTGACAGGGCCCGATGTCGAGCGCCTGTTGGCGCTGAACGATGGGCGAGAGATGATCCTTGCCGACGATCCGGACGCCGACCCCGAGATCGCGGCCGCGCTGACCGAATGCGGCGCGCGCATGCTCGTTCCCCTCGTCTCGGACTCGACGCTCGTCGGCGCAATCCTTCTGGGCGCGAAGCAGTCGGGCAGCATGCTTTCCGAGCAGGACGTGCGCCTGCTCGAGATCCTGGCACCCGAGGCGGCGATCGCAATGAAGAACGCGCGCCTCTTCGAGGAGAAGAACCAGCGCGTCCGCGAGCTGACCGCTCTGAACGGGCTCGCGAGGGCCCTCGGGATGGACATCGAGCTCGACACAGTCCTCGAGAACGCACTCCGAGAGGTCGTCGAGGTCACGGGTGCGGACACCGGCTCGATCATGCTGCTCGACGAGCAGCGCTCCGCGCTGACGATCGCGTGTGCGCACGGCATCCCGGAGGACATCGTCGCGAGCACGCGCATTGCGGTTGGCCAGGGGATCGCTGGGTGGGTCGCGCGATCGCGCGCACCGCTCATCCTCGTCCAAGACACCGACCCGCGTTTCAAGAGCGAGCTCCTCCGTGACGAGATCAGCTCTGCGATATGCGTCCCGGTCATAGCCAAGGACGCCGTGATCGGCGTGCTCAGCCTCAACCGCCGCAACTCTCCGGAGATCTTCTCATCCGAGAACCTCCACGTGGTCACCTCCTTTGCCGGCCAGCTCGGCGCTGCCATCGAGAACGCCAGGCTCTACGAGAACCTCGAGGACACCTTCCTCGGGGCCATCGGCGCGCTCGCGGCGGCCGTCGACGCCAAGGACCCGTATACGTATGGCCACTCCAACGAAGTCACGATCCACGCCGTGGCCATCGCCGAGAAGATCGGCCTCGGCTCCAAGGACATCGATACGATCCGGATCGCGGCAACGCTGCACGACATCGGAAAGATAGGCATCGACAGCGGTGTGCTCTGCAAGGCGAGCGGACTCACCCCCGAGGAGTGTGAACAGATCCACCGCCATCCTGCGATCGGCGCAGGCATCCTTGCACCACTCAGCTTGCTGAAGGAAGTCGTCCCGATGGTGCTGCTCCACCACGAGCGCTACGAGGGAGGCGGCTATCCCTCTGGTGTGTCGCGCGAGTCCATACCCATCGGTGCCCGCATTATCACTGTCGCCGACTCTTTCAACGCGATGGTGTCCGACCGCCCCTACCGCAAGGCGCTGTCACTCGAGAGGGCCATAGAGGAACTGCGCACGAACTCCGGAACGCAGTTCGATCCCATCGTCGTGGACGCGTTCCTCGCCATCCTGGCCGAGAAGGACCGCGCGTTGACGTCGCCCGCGCGCACAAGAGCCAGCAACAGGGGAACCAGCAACGCGCGCAGCGCCGGCGTGACCGCTGGGGCGCCAGCCGGCCCCGGGGAGCGCTTCCCCGCCACAGTGGCCTCGTAGGAGCGGTCGAGTCGCTGGGCCACCACAACGCCGTCTCGCGCCAGCGGCGCGCCGCGTAACGCCCGTCGCGTTCCGCCCTAGCTCATGAGAGACAGCACCTCGCTGGCCGCCGACTCGCCGAGGCCGCCTCCGATGCCTGGCTGACAGGCCTCCTGCCGCAGGCCGCCCGGCTGATCGAGGCCGCCGAACCACTCGTCGACGATCCCGCCCTGCTCGCGAACTGCCACCGGCTCCGAGGCTCGATCGAACTCGCTGCCGGCACCTCGACGACCGCGATCAACATGCTTGTCACCGGCGCTCGCCGTCTTCGGAGAGTCGATCCGCGCCGGTCGCTTGA
>CAYWCB010000180.1:0-4264 GCA_964456615.1 uncultured Eubacteriales bacterium
GGCTGCCCCCAGCCCGACTGCCTTCAGTGCGCAGATCCGGCCGGGCTCGCCGAGCTCGAACTGTTGCGCTCCGAGGCTGGCGGGTCGCTCTACCGCGCCCGCCCGCCCGGCGGCTCGGACGAGGACTCCCTTCTGTTCCTGCAACTGGCTGGCGAGCCCTACGAGCTCGGCTACCAGCATGGCGTCCTCGTTGCCGAGCAGATCGCGGATGTCATCCGCGATCGCTACGACTGCGCCGAGGTGACGCCTGCCATCCTCGCCTGGATGGAGGCTGCCTACGACCGGCTGCCGGCCGAGCTCCGAGAGGAGATGGACGGCCTGTCCGACGGCCTGGCGGCCGAGGGACACCCCTTCGACCGCGGCAGGATTGTGATGCACGCCGGCCAGATCTTCGCTCCGCCGTCGGGCCAGTTCCCCTGGTTCAACTGCCCCTGGGACCCCGGAACAGCGCCGAGCGGCTCCTTCGCCTATTCCGTGTGGGAGGGCTACGTGGCGGGCGGGCGCACGCTCGCCATCGGCTCGCCCGACTGGGGCGAGGTGCCGCGCTCGCTGGCGAGAAACCGCGTCGTCTTCTCGATGCGGCCGGCGAGCGGCTACCGGCATGCGTTCCTGGGCGTGGCCGGCACCATTGGCCTCACCGGCATGAACGAAACGGGGCTGGCGGTCGCCGGTACGGCAGGCCAACGCTGCACCACGATCCAGACCCCCATGCCCGGCAACGCGATCCCCGTACCCGACGGGTTCCTGTCGTTGACGTTGATCGCCAGACACACGCTCACGCACTTCGCTGCCGATGATCCGATTCTCTTCGAGCGCTTCGAGACCGAGGTGGCGGCGCACAACCCGGTGGACTGCTTCATCATGCAGATGTCCGCGCCCGGACGCTCGGCGGTCTGGGAGCCGGGCGCCACCGCCTCGCCCGGGTACCCAACCAACTCGCGACGCATGGCTGGCGAGTGGGACGACGGCCATGTCGTGCCCGTGGACTTCCGCGGTGGCTTCGTCCTCAGCCAGCACGGCGTGTTCGAGCTGTCGGGCCTCGACTACACGGTCGACTACACCGACAGCGTCGGCAGCCCCTACGCGGGAACGGCGACGCTCGACGGCCAACTCGTCGATTGGCGCGTGTGGCAGCTCGGCCGGGCGTTCGTGCTCCCGGACGATCCGGGCCGCGCTGCACGCTTCGCGCAGTGGGCGGCGGCCATGCAGGCGGCGGAGCCGGCCACTCCGCCCACGGCCGTGTCGCCGGGCGATTGGCTGGAGGCGAGCATCATCGTGTCGGTCTCGGCGGACAAGAGCGGCGGCTACTGGACGGATGGGGCCGTGCATGGCTCCTGGAGCCGCAACGGGGACGCGTTCCGGGTGCTGCAATCCGACGGCTCCGAGCTGTGCACCGGTCCGCTGTACGACTTCGGCGTAGGCGTCACCGGTTGGTGCGACCTCGGCGGCGATGACCTCGAGTGGCTCGCGTGGACCTTCGATCTCGCGCCGGGCGCGACCGAGCGGCTCGACGGCATGAACCTCTCGGTGCTGCCGGCGGTGAAGCCATGGGCGGCGGTCGGGACCGACTGGCCCATCGAGTTCACGCCCCACACGCGCACCCATTTCGCCGTCCACTTCCTCGGAGCGCCGGCCGGTGGCTTGACGCTCGGGGGGCTGTACGACGCGTTCCAGCGAGCCTACCTCGCCATCGGCGGGGAGGATGCGCCGTTCGGCGTGGGCGCCTACGACCTCGTGTGCCACGAGGCCATGGTGACCGTGTCGCGCTACGAGAGCTCCGAGTACGTGGGCGGGCTCAGCCCGGACCAGATCCCGATGGTCTTCGGGCCGGCCCAACTGTTCGGACCGTAGCCCGCTCGGGGCGGGCGACAGAAGTCGGGAGGTGAGCGGTCACCCTGTCACCCTGTCACTTCTGTCCGAAATAGCGACAGAACTCTGTAGGTGATTCTTCACCCAGTAACCGCTGCACGAACCGCTGCACGAGCCCAGAACATCCCCTGCAGCAACAACGGCGAGTGCGAGAAGGCCGGAGGCGGCTACGAGTACGGACTCGAGGGCCGTTGCGTGAGGTGCCTGAGCAAGGCGATGTGCGCACCCGACGAGATGTGCATCGACGGCGAGTGCCAGAAGCGGTGAGCTTGCTGACGTCGGGTGCCCCGGCGTGGTTTGCCCGTGCCTCACTGGGCGAGATGCGTGGGTCCGGGAGTTGGCTAGCCCGACTTTCCTAGTTACTGCTTGGGGCTCTGGAATCCCGAATGATATCTGGCGCATAAGGGGCAGGCGTCCTTACCCTAAGACGCCCGCAGGCCCCGAGCCCACGCTGGGTAGCTGGAGGACTGAGAGGATCCTCTGCTGCATGTCGGAGGTCCTGGTGAGCACGGTCTGTCGGCGTTCGTCGCGGTCGCGACGCTTGCGCGGGTAGAGATTCACGACCTCTCGCACGGCATGCAGTTCGGAGAGCAGCCGCTTCGCCGACAGTGGGAGGCCGGCCTGACGCACGCGACGCAGGAGGACAGCGCGCAGCAGCAGAGCGATCGTGCAGTACAGAGCGTGCACGTGGATCTTGGAATCGGTCCAGTGGTGCAGGGGCCACCAGCTGCCAGTGCTGCGATCCTTCATGGCCTTGAACACGTCCTCGATGATGAACTGGCTTCGGTACGCCTCGACAATCTGCTCGTTGGTCCACTGCTCGCGGTTGGTCACGAGCAGGTTCTTGCCGAGATAGGTATCTGCAAGTGCACTCAACGCGTCTGCGTCAACTGTGTAGGCCAGCTTGGGCAGACTGCTGCTGCGGTCCTGTGTCACGGTGACCGTGATGACTCGCTTCATGTGCTGGCGGCTCAGAATGGCCTTGCACTGGCTCTGCACGCTTTCGATCGTAGGCGGCTTTCCCTGGGTCAGGATCCCATCTGCACGGTCCTGCAAGCGCTGTTGCAAGCAAGACAGCTTGTCCAGCGCCCTCGTCACATCAGTCTGCACTGTCTGCCATTGAGCATTGAAGAGCGCTTGATTGTAGGTGACGACGAGCACTCGCTTGCGGCCGTATACGTCTCTCGTGACGCGAAATGCCTTGGTCCCCTCGAGGGCATCGCCGCAGCAAGCCACAAAGGCCGCATCGCCGTTGCGCACGGCCGCCAGTTCTTTGTGCTCATCAAGCTTCACCGAGCCGACGTAGCTCACGCCCAGAGCATCGAGAATGGCGAAGTTGTCGGCTGAGTTGTTGCCCTTGTCGAAGACCACGGTCGTGCACGGCAACGGCGCGTCCTGACCGCGAAGCTCGTTGAGGAACTCGTGGAAGCGCTGCAGGACGAGAGGGAACTCCTTGGCGTCATGACGGTTCCCCTCGTACACGTCGTAGAAGAGCGGGATCTGTCCGTCCGCTGCGCAGAACAGGCAGTAGCTCACCTGTCTCAGGTTGCTGCGTCCCTGCTTGTTCTTGCCCCGCTTCGCGATCCTGCATCGCGCGTTGAACGTATCAATGAAGGTGTAGAAGTTCGTGCCGTCGTAGCACACGGCGGACACGTCGATTCCCTCCCGGGCGACCACGCCCTCGAGGATGCTCTTCCAGATCACCGTCGCCTTGTCCGCGTCCACTCTGTCCATGTGGTCCCAGAAGCGCTGAGAGCTCAGCGCTGCCTTCGATGCCTGAGGCACCTGCCGCAGCAGTACCGTGCCCGAGAACCACTGCCACATCGACCGCTTGCTCTTCGGGGCCATGGCGCGGTTCGCCGCCGCGATGGCCAAGTACTGGCCCGTGCTCAGTCCCTGCTCCCGCTTA
This sequence comes from uncultured Eubacteriales bacterium, assembly GCA_964456615.1. Classification (GTDB taxonomy): domain Bacteria; phylum Actinomycetota; class Coriobacteriia; order Anaerosomatales; family CAVRZR01; genus CAVRZR01. The sequence continues at coordinate 3,779 of CAYWCB010000180.1, forward strand.
GGGCATAGCTTGTCCACCTCCTGCACCACCTGGGCTCTTGCACACTCCTGCCACACGGCCAGAGGCAGGGCCCACTCGAACACCTCCGCATACAGGGCCGCGGGGCCGCCGCCCTCGACAGCCTTGGCAATATCCTCCAGCTTCCCCAGGTACTTCTGCCAGACGCGGCGGCAGCGCCCGTTCACCCAGGCCCACTTCGAGTAGTAGTAGTAGGTCCGGCCGTTGATCTCCTTGGCTTCCAGTCGCTCCATGCCCGGCATAGCAGACCTCCGTACGTCTCGGGGTCCAGCTTAGGGCATAGGTCATGCAAGAGCAAGCACGTTTTTGGCCACATTCTGCTCAGTCCGTTTAGGGGATCGTCAGCGAGCCGAAAAAACTCTCCAGTCCTCGTGAGTTGGACGATGGACGGATCAACAACTAGGAAAGTCGGGCTAGGGGGGGCGCGTCCGGGTGCGTCCTGGCCGCTCTGCCCATCAGGCACGGGAT
>CAYWCB010000181.1:0-4228 GCA_964456615.1 uncultured Eubacteriales bacterium
CGGCCACCAGTCCTGCGAGTCCGTCATCAGCGCATAGAGGTCCTCCTTCACGGCCTGCAGGTCGAGCTTCCGGAATTCCTCTGCGTAGTCGAAGTCCTCGCCCATCGGATCGGGCTTCGAGGAATGCTGGTGCAAGATCCTCAGGTTCAGCTGGTTCGGCCACCAGTCCCGGTTCGACGTGCCCCGACCGGTCGGCTGCTTGCCGGCAGCACTCGCCGCGGGGCGCTCGCTTCCGCCGCTCATCTCCGCACTCCTCACATCAAGGGGGTAGGACGATCGTGGAGCCCGCGCACGATGCAGACACCCTGAAGGCGGCTGCACACTCCTGTTCGTCTATCTACCCGTTGCCGGGGAGGAGCGACCCCGTGGGGTCGAGGCGTCGGGTGGTTTGGCCACCGAGACACGCGGGTACCACATGGCATGCCGCGATTCCGATCGGATCAGCCGCGCAGTAGCCGGACCCGCGGCCACCAAGGACGACACGTGGGAGGTCGAAGTCCGCATGGCTGAGAAGAAGGCGCGGAAGGAAACGGCGAGGAAGGCCGACGGCGAGGCACAGGTGCTCGCCAACATCGCCGAGATGCCCGAACGCGACCGCGCGATCGCCGAGCGGCTGCACGCGATCGTCAAAGCAAGCGCACCCTCACTCGCCCCGCAGCTGTGGTACGGGATGCCCGCGTACGCCAAAGGCGGCAAGGTGGTGTGCTTCTTCCAGAGCGCGTCGAAGTTCAAGACGAGGTATGCGACGTTCGGGTTCCAACACGAAGCAGCGCTCGACGACGGTGCGATGTGGCCGGTCGCCTTCGCACTGAAGGAGATGCGTCCGGCCGAAGATGAGCGGATCGCCTCACTTGTCAAGCGGGCGGTCGGCTAGCGCGTCGACAGCTCACTTGCCCGATGGCCCGACGAGCCTGGGGTGACGTGTCTACCCGGCTATCGTCTTAGGCTTGAGCGGCAGCCCAAGCGCTTGCTTCAGTCTAGCGCTGACGCTGTCCGAAGCCTTTGTTAGCCACGTCTCGCTGACATCACGAATCCCGCATGAACGTGGATAGCCGTCCCCGCAGCTCTTCTTCATCCTTGAGCCTGCAGTCCCAAACGACCAGGTACGACCAGCCCGCCGCAGTGAGCCGGGCTTCGTTGGCCGCGTCGCGCTCGCGATTGCGTTCTATCTTGGGGAGCCAGTAGTTCTGATTCGACTTCGGCTTGCGGATACCCTCCGCGCAGTCATGGCCGTGCCAGAAACAGCCGTGAACGAGAATCGCCTTCTTGCGTCAGCGAGCCTGGTGAAGTGCGTTCTTGAGCTCGTACGAAGGTGGGCGTTGCGTCCAGCTCTTCACTTCGAGAGCGATGATGCCGATGGCCGGCGCGATGATGACGAAGTCGACTTCCTGTTCGTCCCGGCGGCTCGTGTCGGAAAGCCAGATGCCATGCAGCGCGGTCCAGTCCCTGGTCTCAGGGGCATCGCGAAGAGTCTCGTAGACGTCCCACTCCGCCATCCAACCCTTCTTGTACCGGTCGGCCAGCGAGAGTGTTTGGGAGTAGTCGAACTTGTTCGCGAAGTGCGGCACCATCTTCGCCATCTGACCCCCAGTTGATGCTGACGTCGTCTTGATTGAGATTCTCGCCCAACGGTGTTGCGCGTAAGCGGCGGCGTGCCTTTCGCCGTCGATGCTCTCGATTCTACGTGTCAAGGCGCGCCGTCCGCCTTGACGCCGTTGTCAGGCACCCCGCTACGGACTCAGGAGTCTGCCGAGCCTCTGCAGTACCGCAGTCGTGCACTCGTCTGGAAGCTTGCAGACGCGTTCAGCCCCCCGCGATCTCCAGTCCAAGCTCTTCGCCTGATCGGACAGGACGACGCCCGTCACAGGAAGCCCATCCGGTAGGGCCACCTCGAACGGGTAGCCCTTCGCCTGGCTCGTGACGGGACACATGATGGCGAGCCCGACCTTGGCGTTGTACGAGGCCGGCGACAGGATCACCGCGGGCCTCCGGCCGGTCTGCTCGTGCCCCACGCTCGGGTTCATGGTGATCCAGACGAGGTCGCCGCGCTCGGGCGCCCAGGGCATCCTACCAAGCCTCCAGTCCCTGAGCGGGGCCCGTGTCGACCTCGTGATGCAGGTTCGTTTCAGTGACCCCGCTCAGCAGCTCTTCGAGCGAGGGCGCTGCCGCAGGGGAAGGCTCCAGCAGCAGACCCCTGTCTACCAGCGTCATCTCGACCGTGGAGTCGTCCCTGAGGCCGGCCTCCTGAGCGAACGTCTTCGGGATCCTTACAGCGAGGCTGTTGCCCCAGCGCTGCACTTTGGTCTTCACGCCGGCCTCCTTCTTGCGGTATCTACAATGAGGATACCACGGGCGGGAGTCGACCCGCGACATCAGTCCGGGTGTGTCCAACGTTGTTCGGCGTATGCGGCGGCGCGCCTTTCGCCGCCGTTGCACTTGATTCTACGCGTCAAGGCGCGCCGTCCGACTTGACGCCGTCGTTCGATGCCAGACTCAGCGCCCGAGTACCACGTCGAATCCGAACAAGACCAACTCCAGCTTACTGTCCGGCAGCACGCCCACCTTGTCTGTGATCAGGCTCCGATCGACGGTGATTGGCTGCGAGACGTTGGCGACCGAGTCCTGGGGCAGCCCCGTGATGGCTGCAGCCAGCAGTACATTCCCCGGGGCGTCTGCGCGCCGCAGGTTCGTTGTCAGGGGAACGCACACCACGGTAGCGATGCGGCTGCGGTTGAATGAGTCACTTTGGACGATCACTACGGGCCGTCGGTACCCCGGTTCCGAACCTATGGGCTCCCGGAGGTTGGCCCACCAGATCTCCCCCTGCGAGATCACCATTCCGTCTGCTCGAGGATGAGCCGTCCGGCGGCGGTCGCGAACTCGCCGTCCGCGTCCAGCTCACCGTCGTAGACCGCATCAAGCGCGGCGGTGATGCTGTCCGAGGAATGCCGGGCGACGTATTCCTTCACCGCGCGGCTGTAGAGCTGGCTCCGCGACTGCTTGAGCTCCCGCGCGAGTGCCTCAGCGTCGTTGAACACATCATCCGGTATCGAAATCGCTGTCTTCATACCGTGAGTATAACCACCCTTCCTGGCACCACGCAACCACTGGCATGAGCGGACGCTGTCTGTGCATCGAACGTTGTTCGGCATAAGCGGCGGCGCGCCTTGCGCGCTGTTGACCTTGATTGTAGCGCCGCGTGGCGCGGCGCCCGCTTGACGCGGTTGTTAGACATGGCACGCGAGGCTACCTGTTCCCGGCGAACTGCCTGCCCATATACGACGTCAGGACCCCGAGAATCCTGCGATCGGTGGGCGTACTGACGTCCAGCACGGGGAAGCCCTCCTCGATGTAGAGCACGATGATGTTGTCGCGCTCGAAGAAGTGAGGCCGTCCGATCCATGACACGCTCACGTCAGCTCCCGCGCTCGTGCGGTAGCCCCAGCCATCCGTGGCAACACGGGAGGTCAGCCGCGACACGTCCACCTCCTGGTCGACGAGGTAGACTCGCACCGTTGAGCTGCCCACGGCAAAGCCGTAGTAGGTGGCGTCACGGGAATCGAAGACGCCGGGATTGGCCGCCGAGGAGGACTCCCGCACCGCAGACCCTCGCTCTCGAACGCGGCGAAGAGGCCAGCCAAACGGTGCATGTCCGTCCGCTGGAGATCCATCACCGAGGGCTGACCGGACTCCCAGGTCTCTCGCGGCGTCGATGTCTGGGCGCAGCCGCACGCAGCAAGCACGAGTAGTGCTAGAGCTGTCGCCAGGATTCTCCTCACTCCTCCCCCATCAGCAGCCGTGCCCTGTCTAACGGTGTTGCGCTTGACCTGCAAGGCGAGGCCGACCTTGCCTCGTCTTGTCGAGCGTAGCTCGCCGGGCCTCGCCTTGTCATGGAAGCGCTTCCATGAAAAGGACGCGGCCTGCAAGTCGTGGTTCTGGTTCTGCGGTCCAGATGCTGCGCTCCTGTCGGCCAGGACCTCTCACAATCTGCGATTCCACCATCGACGGCTTCGGACGAGCCAAGCTTCCATTCGCGCTCTTGAGGTTCGGCGCACAGATGGGATATGCGGCGGTGAGGAGGCCTTATCTTGTTAACGGGGATGGTTTCTCCCCAAGCGCATCGCAGGCTCTCCTCTACGCCGCCCGGTACACCTCCTCCTTGCGCAGGAGGGCCCAGGACAGTTCGAGCAGCACGCGGGCCGCGGCGGCGAGCGCGGCCTTCTTCCCT
>CAYWCB010000182.1:0-2105 GCA_964456615.1 uncultured Eubacteriales bacterium
GCATCCGTCGCTCGCTTCACCCTGATTCCGGCGTTCTCAGCGGTCCGCGCGAGGTCGTCTGCGGTCGGGCCCAGGTCGTCGGCGAGCACGCGCACCGCGTCGCCGAACACCATGGCGGCCGTGACCCCGGGGATCGCCCGAAGCGCCGGGATCGCGGCGTACGGGTCGTCGGGGACGATCTCCATCAATCGACCGGGCACGCTTCGCTTGAGCGCGGCGGGCGTGTCGCACAGCCCCACGCGACCGGCGTCCATGAACGCGACCCGGCTGCAACGTTCGGCCTCGTCCATGTACGGGGTCGCGACGAACACGGTGATGCCGCGCCGGTGCAGGTCGGCGATGATGCGCCAGAACTCACGCCGCGACACCGGATCGACGCCCGTGGTGGGCTCGTCGAGCAGCAGCAGGTCGGGCTCGTGCATGAGCGTCACCGCGAGCGCGAGCTTCTGCTTCATCCCTCCCGAGAGGTGTTGCGCGTAGCGGTCCGCGAACGCCGGGAGGCCCGCGAACTCGAGGGCGGTCTCTGCCCGCTCGGCCCGCTCGGCGCGCGGAACGCCGCGCAGTCGGGCGAAGAACGCCAGGTTCTCCCGTGCGGTGAGGTCGGGATAGAGCGAGAAGCGCTGCGACATGTATCCGATCCGTGGTTTGACGCGCATCGGCTCGTGAAGCACGGATGCGCCCAAGACCCGAGCGTCGCCTTCGTCCGGTGCGAGAACGGTCGCGAGAAGCCGGATGAGCGTCGACTTGCCGGCTCCGTCCGGCCCGACGAGTCCGAAGACCTCGCCTTGCAGGACCTCGAGCGAGACGTGGTCGACTGCAACCAGGTCGCCGAAGCGATGCGTGAGGTCCAAGGCCGCGATCGCCGGTGCGACCGGCACGGGGAAAGGCGCCGTCGGCTGGGCGACCTCCGTCGTGGCGCCGGGGATGTCCGTGGAGGAGGGACTCACTCGAAGCGCACGTCCACCGGCATGCCCGGCTTGAGCACACCCTCGGCGTCCTCGATCTTGACGCGCACCTTGTAGACGAGTTTCACGCGCTGTTCCTTCGTCTCGATGTTGCTCGGGGTGAACTCCGCCTCGTCGGCGATGAAGTCGACGGTGCCGATGAAGACCTCGTTCGACGAGTCCGTCGTGACGGTAGCGCCCTGGCCGAGTTCGATCTGCCCGATCTCGGTCCCGGGCACGTACACGCTCACGTGCAGGCTCGAGAGATCGGAGATAGTGGCGAGCGCCTTCCCCGGCGAGGCGTTCTCGCCCACCTTGGCCACCACCGCGGTGATCACGCCATCCGTCGCGGCCGTGATCGTCGCGTAGCTGAGCTGCGCCTTCGCTATTTCGACGGCGGCCTCCGCCTGGTCGAGCCTCGCTTCGGCGGCCGAGATCTGTGCGGTCGTCGCCTTGTCCGCCTTCGCCTGGTCGAGGGCGGCCTGGGCCGCCCGCACGCCGGCCTCCGCCTGCTCGACCTGCAATGCGAGCACTTGGTCGTCGAGCTTGAAGAGCTCTTGTCCGGCGGCCACGGTCGCCCCCTCCGTTGCCGTCGAAGATGCGATCCTACCCGCGATCACAGAGGAGACCTGGGATTCCTCGGCCTCGACGGTCCCCGACATGGTGCCCTCATCGGATATCGACACCAGATCGGAGCCCCACTCGTTCCAGGCCCACCACCCTGCTGCGCCGACGATCGCAAGCACGATGACGACGATCGCAATTCGTCTGACGGGCGATCCGTGTCCAGCCATCTCATCCTCACCTCATCGATATGATCACGTCAGCCGGGCTCCCCGCGGGAAGCACCGTCGCGTCGTCCAGGGTCACCCTCACGCGCACCGCTCTGACCATGTGGATCACGGTCGTGGCGTGCGACGTGGGCGGGAAACCGGTCCGGGCATCGACGGACGTCACCTGCGCCGAGAAGGGCACGCCCGGCCGCGAATCGATTCTCACGGTCGCCGGCTGTCCGGACATCACGAGATCGCTCTCGCTCACGTCGACCCACGTCTCGACCTGTGGTGCCGATGCTCGGCGGATGACGACGAGCAGCGCCCCGGCCTCGAGCACATCGCCTTCCCGGGCCGCCTCGATCACCGTTCCCGCCTCCGGTGCGCG
>CAYWCB010000182.1:2115-4142 GCA_964456615.1 uncultured Eubacteriales bacterium
ACCGCACGGTCGAGTTGCGCCTGCGCGATCTCGACGCCGACGCTCGCCGCCTCGCTCGCTACGACGGCGAGCCTGCGCATATCGCCGAGGAGCTTCTCGGTGTCGGTGAGTCTCGTCTGTCCCGCCTGCAGCTTCTTGAGGTTGGCTTCCGCCTCGGCGATGCCCTTGTCGAGCTCGGCGATCGAGTTCGTCAGCACCTCGATGGAAGCCTCGAGCTGCAGCTTCCGCAACACCGTTTCTGCGTCACCCGGCGATTCCGGCGGCAGGGTCGTGGAGTTCGATGGCGGGAGGGCCTCGAGCGCGGCGAGGTCGTTCTGAGCGGCGACGAGCTGGGCCTGGAGCGTCGCACGGTTCGTAGTGAGCTCGGTGATCGTGGTCGTGAGCGCCGCAGTCTGCGATGCGATGTCGGATGCGGTCGTCGTCGCCTTCTCGAGCCGGCTGTCGATCACGTCGACGTTCGCCGAAGCGACCGCGGCCGCTGCCTGCGCCGAGTGCAGCGCCGCCTCGAGAAGCGTCTGGTCCATCACGGCCACGGTATCTCCGGCCTGGACGGCATCACCGGGCTCTACCGGAACCGACGCGACCCGCGCGCGGATCGGGGGTGCGTCGGCCGGTGCGCCCGCAGGGATCCGGGCATCCGCCGGCTTCGGTGTGGCAGCCGTCGCGGTCGTCGGCGGAGAGCGGAAGGCGGCGGTCACATCGGGCATGGGAGTCGGCAGGGTGGGTACCGGAAGCACCAGGTCGTCGGCGACGACGACGCCGGTGAGCTTGAGGAGCCCGAACGGGCGGCGGTCGACGCATCCGGTAGGGAGTAGGGGTGCGAGCGCGACCACGCCTGCGAGGGCGAGCATTGCCACGGCAGCGGCGACGGGTCGGCCCTCTTGGCGCATCCCTCTCCTCGGGTCTGCGATGGTGTCGACGATCCCGATGGCCGAAGGTCCGGCGGCCGCACGCCCGAACGCAGCGGCGGCCACCCGGCCATCGCTGCCCACGGTAGCGCAAAACCGCCGCTGTCGTGCATACTTACCCCTGCGCTTGCGCCGGGGCGGCCGCGAGTGCGTCGCGTCGGCCGGCAGCAGGCGCGCAGGGTCCGGGAGCGGCTAGAGTGTCCGCGGGGCCCGACCTTCGAAGGAGCATCACTCCGCATGGCCGGGATCGTGATCCTCGGTGCCCAATGGGGCGACGAGGGAAAGGGCAAGATCACCGACCTTCTGGCAGACGACGTCGACTACGTCGTCCGCTATCAGGGCGGCAACAATGCAGGGCACACCATCATCCATGGCGGGCACACGCTCAAGCTGCATCTCATCCCGAGCGGCATCATGTACCCGCACATCACGCCGATCATCGGCAACGGCGTCGTCATCGACCCGAAGGTGCTGCTCGAGGAGGTCGACGAGCTCGAAGGGCAGGGCCTCTCGACGCACCGGCTGCTCATTTCCTGCAATGCGCACCTCATCATGCCCTACCACCGGGACCTCGACGGCGCGAGCGAGCATCGGCTCGGGTCGGCTGAGATCGGGACGACGCGACGCGGCATCGGGCCCGCGTACATGGACAAGGCCTCGCGCATGGGCCTGCGCATCCAAGACCTTACCGACGAGCACATCTTCCGCAAGAAGCTCGAGGCGGCGCTCGTCGAGAAGAACGACATCCTGTCCAAGCTCTACGGTCTGCCCACCTACACGGTCGACGAGATCGCCGAGGAGTACCTCGCCTACGCCGAGCGGATCAAGCTCCACATCGCCGACACGTCGGTGATCATCAACCGCGCGCTCTCGGCCGACCAGTGGGTGCTCTTCGAGGGAGCGCAGGGCACGCTTCTCGATATCGATCACGGCACGTACCCGTTCGTGACCTCGTCGTCGCCGACTGCGGGCGGCGCCTGCACCGGCACCGGGGTCGGACCGAAGATGATCGACCGGGTCCTCGGCATCGCGAAGGCCTACATCACGCGGGTGGGCTCGGGCCCATTCCCGACCGAGCTGTCTTCCGAGTCGGGCTCGATCGGCGAACATCTCACGATG
>CAYWCB010000183.1:0-4125 GCA_964456615.1 uncultured Eubacteriales bacterium
GGGCCCGACGGTGGTCGACCGGGTGCTGGCGATCAATATCGTGGTCACGAAGACCCTGGTGGTGCTCGTCTTGCTCGCGACCGTCTTCGGACGCGGGATGCTGCTCGACGTCGCGCTCGTCTACGGGCTACTCAACTTCGTCCTAACAGTAGTCGCCACGCGCTACCTCGAGACGGAGCGTCTGCGGGGTGACTGGTCGTGACGCCCGTGGATCCCATTCGGACCGCTATGACGGTGGTTCTCGCGTCCGTCGGCGCGCTGTTCTTCCTCATCGGCACGATCGGGCTGCTTCGGCTGCCGGACTTCTTCACGCGTACGCATGCGGCGACCAAGTGCGACACCGTCGGAGCGGGCTCCCTTCTGCTCGCACTCGCGGTGTGGGACGGCGCGAGCCTGTCCACGCTCAAGATCCTCATGCTGGTGCTGATCGTGTTGGTCGCGAGCCCCACTTGCGGGCACGCGCTCTCTCGTGCCGCCTATCGCACGGGGCTGAAGCCGTGGCGGGCGGGAGAGGAGCGTGTCGTCCGATGAGCGCTGCCTTCGACGCGATCCTGCTTCTGATGCTGGTGGCGATTGCCCTGACGGTCGCACGCACAAAGGACCTGCTGGCAGCCTCGATCATCTTCTCGGCGTACAGTCTCGTGCTCTGCCTGCTCTGGCAGCACAGGGGTTCCCCGGACGTCGCGATGACCGAGGCGGCCGTTGGTGCGGGGATCACGACGGTGCTCTTCCTCGTCACCATCAGCAAGACGGTGAGGCGAGAGAAGTGAAGAAGGCCCTCGTCGCAGCGTTCCTAATCATCGCCGCGATCCCCTTCCTCGTCGTGGCGACGGTGACCCGGAATCTCCCCTGCACAAGGGGGCGTCGGCCTACTACCTCGAGCACGGCGCCGAAGAAGCAGGCGCCGAGAACATCGTCACGGCCGTCATCCTCAACTATCGCGCGCTGGACACCGACGGAGAAGTGACCGTCATCTTTACCGGCTTCGCGGCCGCGTTCGCCGTGCTGCTCCCCGCCGCCCTGGTCCGGGCACACGCCCAACCGGGTACGGAAGTGCCGGCGAGCCCTGTCGTCCGGTTCGTCGTCCGCATGCTCGCGCCGTTCACGGCCATGTTCGCCTTCTACGTGATCCTGAGCGGTCACGTGACGCCGGGGGGTGGGTTCCAGGGCGGAGCGATCCTCGGCGGTCTGTTCATCGTTCTCTCGGCCACGCTGGATCCTGCCCGGATCGGGAGGATCATCCCCGACCGCGCGGGCCCGTGGCTTCGCGCCGCGGCTCCCTTCGCATTCGTACTGGTGGGCACGATCGGCGCGTTCTTGATCGGCTACTACCTGGGCTTCCCACGCTCCGAGGAGATGCACGCGGTGAGCGTGGCGATGCTGACCGTGATCGAGATCGGCATCGGCGTGGGCGGAGCTGCCATCTTCGCGGCGCTCTTCACGGAGATGGAGGCCCAGTGATGCTCGAGTCGATCTGGACGAACATCGACTACGTCGTGCCCGTGGTGCTGTTCTTCATCGGCTTGTACGTGATCATCGCGAAGAACAACCTCATCAAGAAGTTCCTCGGTCTCAACATCATGGAGACGGCGATCTTCTCGTTCGTGATCGCGCTCGGCGTCGTCGACGGCGGTACCGCGCCGATCATGGGACCCGACGCCCGTCCCCCGTATGCCAGCCCTCTGCCCCAGGCCCTCATCCTCACCGGCATCGTCGTCGCGGTCTCCACGACCGCGCTCGCACTGAGTCTGATCGTCCGCATCTACCACACGCGAGGGACCATAGAGGCTGACGAGCTGAGGGAGATGGAGTAGTGGCCGCCTGGCCGCACTGGATCATCGTCGCCATCTTCGCGCCGCTTCTGGGCGGAGTGCTCACGCCCGCCGTCTCTCTGCGATCTCGCCACGTGGCGAAGTGGTGGGCGCTCGCGATGATGACGATCGCATCGTGCGCGGCATACATGCTCGCCGTTCGCGTCAGCGCCGAGGGGCCGTTCTCCTACGAAGCGGGCGGCTGGAAGCCGCCGTACGGCATCGAGCTTCGCTTCGACGAGTACAGCGTCGTGATCGCCGTGATCTGCCTCATCGGCTGGTTCGCGGTGCTCTATTCGTTCCGCTATACGGAGTGGCTCCGGGCGCTCGCCAAGGAGCGCGTCCCCTACTACTACGCCCTGCTCCTGCTCAACATCGGCGGCATGATCGGCCTCTGCGTCACAGGAGACCTGTTCAACCTGTACGTCTTCCTCGAGATCCTGTCGCTGTCGGCCTATGCTCTGGTCGCTATCAGCGGCGAGCCCCTGGCGGCCATGGCCGCGTTCAAGTACCTGCTCATGGGCGTCATCTCGTCTCTGATCGTACTGATGGCCATCGGGTTCCTGCTCGCGTACACGGGAAGCCTGAACATGGCCGACGTGTCGGCAAGACTCGCCTTGCCCGCGGAACAGGCTCCCGCGGCGCTCGCGCTGGGTGCGTTCGCCGTCGGCTTCATGGTGAAGGCGGCCATCTTCCCCGTGCATATCTGGCTGCCGGACGCGCACGCGATCGCACCCTCCCCCATCAGCGCGGTCCTCTCCGGGCTCGTGGTCAAGATCGGGATCATCGGACAGCTCCGCGTCTACCAGATCTACTACGGATCCGGCGTCTTCGACCTGTCGCTGCTCAACCAGGTGCTCGTCTGGCTCGGCGCGATCTCCATCCTGATGGGGGCGTTCTTCGCCATCTTCCAGGAAGACATCAAGCTCATGCTCGCGTACTCCACGATCTCGAACGTGGGTTACATCGTGATGGGCTTCGGGCTAGCCACCGAGAACGCCGTGATGGGCGGCGCGGTTCACGTCCTCAACCACGCTCTCATCAAGGCCACGCTCTTCCTCGCGGCCGGTGCGTTCATCTACGAGACCGGCTACCGCACCCTGTACGATCTGCGCGGGGTCGGTCGCACGATGCCGATGACGGGTGCTGCCATGGTGCTCGGGGCACTCTCCATCGTCGGCATCCCCCCGACCGTCGGCTTCCTGTGCAAGTGGTACATCGCGCTCGGAGCTTTCGACGCCGGTCAGGCGTCCTTCGGATTCGCGCTCGTCTTCGGCGCACTCTTCATCTTCATCTACTACGTGCGCATGCTCAACGCGCTCTACTTCCAGACTCCCGTGAACGACAAGGTGCGCAACGCCAAGGACCCGCCGCCGTCGATGCTCGTGCCGATCATCGTGCTGGCCGCCCTCTGTCTGATCATGGGCGTGGGAGGCCTCGGGAACGTCCCGCTGGACTTCATCGAGCCGGCCACCCTCCGGATGCTCGGCGCAGTGGGGGGCTGAGATGGAAGTCGTCGACATCCGCGTCGTGATCGCGCCCGTGCTCTCGTTCGCGTGCGCGGGACTCGTCTTCGCCTTCGGCCACCAATCGTTCTGGCGGGGGTTCTGGAGCCTGGGCGCCGCGGTGCTGAAGTTCGGCGTGGTGCTCTCGATGCTGCCGGGCTCGCTCGACGGGACCGTCTACGTGTACCACATCGCGGACTTTACCCGCGGCATGGGACTGGGGTTCCGAGCCGACGCTCTGGGCATGTTCTTCTCGCTCGTGTCCTCGACGCTGTGGATCTTCACGACCATCTACGCGATCGGCTACATGCGAGAGGAGCACCAGCACCGAAGGTTCTTCAGCTTCTTCGCTCTATGCGTCTCGACCACCGTCGGCATCGCGTTCGCAGAGAACATGCTGACGCTTTTCGTCTTCTACGAGATGCTGACCATCTGCACGTATCCGCTCGTCATCCACGAGGAGACCCCCGAGGCCCTTCGCGCGGGCCGCAAGTACCTCGTCTACACGCTCACCGGTGGCGCGTGCGTGCTCATCGCCATGGCGATCACCTACAACGTCGCGGGCACGCTAACGTTCGCGAAGACCGGGATCTTCGATCCGAAGGTGGGAACGGGGATGCTGGTTCTCATCTTCGGGCTCTTCATCGGCGGCTTCGGAGTGAAGGCGGCGATCATGCCGCTGCACGGGTGGCTTCCCACGGCTATGGTGGCGCCCACACCGGTGAGCGCGCTCCTGCATGCTGTCGCGGTGGTCAAGGCCGGAGCGTTCGGCATCCTGCGCGTGATCTACTGCATCTTCGGGGTCGGAC
>CAYWCB010000184.1:0-4115 GCA_964456615.1 uncultured Eubacteriales bacterium
AGCTTGGATAGCTGCGGGAGTATAGCACAGCGGGGCTGCGAGAAACACGGGGGCGTTTCAAGCTCGCGGAGCACATCTCGTACTCGAACACGCGCCTACTCGTAGTGGCTCCACATGCGGAGCACCTTGACGACATGTTCCTCTGCGAGCACCTGATACACCAGCCGGTGCTGGATGTCGACACGGCGCGAGTAGGCGCCCGAGAGGTCTCCGACGAGCATCTCGTACCGCGGAGGTGTCTGGAAGGGATTCGCTGCAACGACGTCCAGGAGTGACTGCGCCTTCTCCTTCAGGCCGGCAGAAGCGAGGTTCTTCGCATCCTTCTGAGCCGCCTTCGTGTAGACCAGACGCCAGCTCACCAGTCGAGCTCGTCTTCGAGCTCATCGACCGGCGTGGCCAGACCCTCCACGATCGAGTCACGCATGCCGGGAATGGACACCAGATGCAGCGTCTCCTGCACGGCGCGCCAGTCATCCTCGCCGACCAGGATGGCGTTGCCGCGCTTGCCGGTTATCTGGACTGGCTCGTGCGAGTCCCGTACCTCGTCGACGAGCTTGTAGAGCTGCTTGCGGGCCTCGGTGGCGGTGACGCTGGTCATGACGGTACTCCCTTCACGTACGCTATAGCGTACGCGTCATGACAGGGAGAGTCAACCACGAGCCCGGGTGAACGTTGTTAGGTTTCAGCGGTAGCGCCCCTTGGCGTCGCTGCACTGCACTCTACGACAAGCGGAGCGCCGTCCACCTGATGCGCGGGTTAGGCACCACCCAAGGTGAGCGGCCCCCCGCACTTCGTGCACTTCGCAGGTACGGTCGGGTCGTAGTCAGCCGGGTCGTAGGCGGCTCCGCATGCGGGACACCTCGCGGGTCCATCGCCATCCGACTCGCCCGAAGAGCGCTCGTGCGTCCAGAGGAATCGGGCAATCGGCGCGGCGAACCACGCGATTGCGAGGCCGACTGCGAGCTGGAGGCTGTGGACGAGGATGCTGGGGAGGTAGGAGGCGAGCGGTTCTGGCTCGTAGTAGTCAGCGCCGATAGTCGCCAGGCCGCCCAGATTGATGACCGCCGGACGCAGGACCGAGAACGCGAGCCCCTGGATCGCAGTGATGGCGGTGGCCACGCCGAGCAGGATGATGCTGAGGCGGGCGAGCTCCGCCGGGTCGATCGTGATTGCGGTCGGCTCGTCGTCGAACAGGCGTGCAGCAAGCCTGTACCGTCGCGCGACGAGCAGCGCACCGAGCGCCGCCAGCGTGATCGCCGGAAGGAAGCTCACGCTGATCATCCACTCGACGCCCGGGCTGTCGCTGGTGGTGCTTGCGCTGAACCCGGCCGAAGCGACAAGTGAGATTACGGACTGAACGAGCGTCCAAAGACCGAGCAGGGTGATGCCGATAACCCCGAGTCTGCGCACTGTCCCTCCCTATGGGTGTGTGCCCAACGTGTGTAGCGTCAGCTGCGCCGCGAAGCGAGTCGGGCTGATCTCATTGTTAGGCGCCGCGATTCAGACACTAAACGCAACACTCCCGCCCCGCGAGGATGGGGCGACCTGGGGCACAATCGGTTCCTTACTCCCGCCAAGAAGTGAGGACCGGATGCACGCCCAGATCACCCTTGAGGAACGATACGCCATCAACGTCATGCGCAAACACCACTACTCGATCCGTGCGATGGCCCGGGAGCTCGGGAGGTCGCCGTCGACGATCTCGCGCGAGCTTCGGCGCAACCTGCGACCGAGCGGCCGCTACGTGCCGGCCATCGCGCACTCCTATGCGACCGCGAGGCGCCGACGGTCGAGACGGAACGCGCGGATCACGCCTGAGACGTGGCAGGTCGTCGACCGCTACCTGCGTATGGACTGGTCCCCCGAGCAAGTCGCAGGGCTCCTCAAGGCCGAGGGCATCCTGAAGGTCAGCCACGAGGCGATCTACATCCACGTCTGGGCCGACAAGCGCTCAGGCGGGGATCTGTGGACCCATCTGCGTCAGGCCAAGAAGCGATGCCGCAAGCGGTACCGTTCGCGCGACTGGCGCGGAAGACTCGCGGGTAAGAGGCACATCTCGGAGCGGCCGGCAGCAGTCGAGGCGCGATGCGAGGTGGGTCACTGGGAGATCGACACGGTGATGGGAAACGAGCACGGGCGCAACAGCGTCGTGACACTGGTCGAGCGGGCCACGGGCTTCCTCGTGATGGGCAAGCTCGCGAGACACTGCGCCGCTGACACCGTCACTCGCTGCGTCGAGCTCATTGAGCGCCACGCCGGACGGGTCGTCACGATCACCGCGGACATTCAATCTGAGTCCGATGTCACGCCGAGCTCGATCGGCCGGTCGCGTAAGGTGCTGACAACACCGGCTCCCGTCCGTCGCACTGACATTCCGATCGGAGCGACGCGTCGACTCCTTGCCTGTTGATCGTACGGCGGACGGGACCACCGGAGAAGCGACGTGGCCCTGCTGGGAACTCGGTGACTCGCGGAGACATCGCGAGATCCCTGTTGATGAATGTCCGGAGCTCACGCGACTTCAAGTCCGGTGAACGTCGGTTTACCGGTTGTTCGACGGCAGGAGGTTCGCGCATGAGGATGAGTATCGGAATCGACATCGCATGCAGAACGGCACACCAGGCCTCGTGTGCCGATGAGGCAGGTTCCTTGTTGTGGACGGGACATCGCTTCACCACAGATGTTGAGTCCCTCGAGAAGTTATGGGCCAGGATTCCTCCGGTCACGGCGGTCACAGTCGTGCTCGAGCCCACCAGGAACGCCTGGGTGCCGTTGGCGGCATGGTTCAGGCGGAAAGGGGCCAGGGTAGTTGTCGTCCCGTCGGAACAATCGGCGGATCTCCGCGCCTACTACTCGAAGCACGCCAAGACCGACCACCTCGACTCGCGGGTGCTCGCCCGCGTCCCATTGCTGCATCCCGAGGGGCTCCATGAGGAGCGTGGTCTTGGACCGGGTGACGCCTTGAAACGTGCGGTGAAGCTGCGTTCGGGACTCGTGATGCGCCGTTCAACTTCGATGCACCGCCTCGACGCGCTGCTCGAGATCATGGGTCCTTGGTGGGTCAAGGCGCTGCGCACTGACATGAACAAGACGGCGTTGACGTTTCTGTCGCGCTACGCCGATCCCTTCGAGGTCAGACGTCTCGGTCACGCGCGGCTCGCCCGGTTCCTGCACCGCTACAGCCGCGGCCGCTGGGGTGAGCGGGAGGCTGGGCTGCTGCGCGAGGCGGCGGACGCGACGCTCGCGCTGTGGGGAGACGATGGGCTCGACTTCGTGGCGCTGTCCGAGGACATAGCGATAGAGGCGCGGCTCGCCCTGCGCCTGACTGAGGAGATCAAAGAGATCACCGAGCGCATCGCGGTCATGTATAAGTCGCTCGATCCGGACGGCATCGTGCTGTCGGCTCCAGGCGTGGGACAGATCCTGGCGGCCCAGATCCTCGGACGGCTCGGCGATGCGAAGCGGTTCTCCTCTCTGGCCGGCGTCCGCTCGTTCGCCGGTCTCGTGCCCCGGCAAAACCTCTCGGGCTCGGGCGGCACGACGGGGGGTCTGACCAAGTCCGGTGATGCCTGTCTCAGAGAAGCGCTCTACATGGCAGCCGATCACGCCAGGAAGGTTGATCCGCAGCTGGCGGCCAAGTACCGGCGGTTGATGGTCGAGTCGGGCAGGCACCACCACTCCGCGCTGTGCACAATCGCGACGATCATGCTCACGCGGATCGCGACATGCCTGAGAACTGACACGGTCTATGAACTCCGTGACGTCGACGGACGGCCGATCACGGAAGAGGAAGGGCGCCGAATCGTCGCCGACAGCTATACCGTGAGCCCTGCAGTACGTGCGGCGAGACGCTCGACGCCTCGCTCACGATCGCTCAAGAGACGGGACGGGAGAGCCGTGACAGGGGTCGCGAAGCGCCCCGAGACCACTCCCGTCCCAATATCAGCATAGACGACGAAGGCACTTGACTTCGGCTAGGAACTCAACGGCACCGAGTTCCACTCCTACAAGCAGATCGAGGAAGCGACCGGCGTGGAGTTCTACTTCGCCACCCCGCACCACGCTTGGGAGCGGGGCACGAACGAGAACACGAACGGGCTCATCCGCCAGTACCT
>CAYWCB010000185.1:0-4086 GCA_964456615.1 uncultured Eubacteriales bacterium
TGATCATGTTCTTGACGTAGTCGGCGTGGCCCGGGCAGTCGACGTGGGCGTAGTGGCGCTTGTCGGTCTCGTACTCGACGTGCGCGATGGCGATGGTGATGCCGCGCTCGCGCTCTTCGGGCGCTTTGTCGATCTGATCGAACGGCGTGAAGTCCGCGTAGCCCTTCGAGGCCTGACGCTTCGTGATCGCGGCGGTCAGCGTCGTCTTGCCATGGTCGACGTGACCGATCGTTCCCACGTTCACATGGGGCTTGGTACGCTCGAACTTCTTCTTCGCCATGAGTCTCCTCCTTCAAGGGATCGCTCGACGGAGCCGGCACGTTCGTCGCCATCGGCGACCCGTCGTATCGCGTGCCAGGTGCTCCTGAGACACTAGGTCATGGTACCAAGCGCCGCCCTTGCGGCGGCGCGTGACGCCTGGTAGCGGTGACTGGATTCGAACCAGTGACTCCACGGGTATGAACCGTGTGCTCTAGCCGCTGAGCTACACCGCCGTACCGCTCGACCGCTCACGCGGTCGGCAGGTGTGAGTCGTGGAGCCCACAACCGGACTTGAACCGGTGGCCTCTTCCTTACCAAGGAAGTGCTCTGCCGACTGAGCTATGTGGGCAGGTGGTGGGGGCGCCTGGATTCGAACCAGGGTAGGCATAGCCAACGGGTTTACAGCCCGTCCCCTTTAGCCACTCGGGCACACCCCCACAAAAAAATAGACCCGCTGTACGCTTTTCAAGTTGCATGCCGGAAGAAAGGCACACGAATACTACCCCACGCCCTAGAGGGTGTCAACGACGGCAACGCCCCCGGGCGTACCCATACTCATATGTGCGATTACCTGCGACTTTGCTTGTGTGCCGGCAACCAGGTTCGCTCGCTCGCCTACGCTTGGACCCGGGCGGCCGACCCGCTTGCCGCAGCGCCACGACTCGAAGAGGGCGGCTCTCGCTCGGACGGACGACCGATCACCGGGCCCCAGTCTGCAGTCGATCCGGACAGGCATGCGAGGGGGTGTCGGCGCCTGCGCTCAGTACGGCATGCACGGCTGCCGATATCCCTGGTGTCACGACCGCGCGACGCCGGAGGACGCGACAAGTGGTGCTCATGCTCAATGCTTGGCTCGGCCATCTCATCGGCGACTTCTTGCTGCAGCCCGGATGGATGGTCGTGGCCAAGCGCCGCGGGCTGCCGGGGCTGCTCACGCACGCGTTCGTCATCATGGTGTGCACGGCGTTGGTGCTGGCAGCCGATCTCCGCTTGGCCTACGGCGTGGTCTTGCTCGCCGGCGCGGCGCATCTGTGCATCGAGGTCGGCACGATCACGGCAAGGGAGCGGTTGCGGCTGTCAGGAGCCGCGGTCTTCCTGCTCGACCAGGTGCTGCACGTCGCGTCTCTCGCCCTCGTCGTCGCTCTCGTCGGCCCCGGGATCTCCCGCGAAGTGACGAGGACGTTCGCGTTCGACCTCACGCCGACCCAGATCGCGGTCGCCGACGGGGTTCTCTTCGTCACGGTCCTCGGGTCGATCTTGGTCTTTGAGGTAGGACATGCCGTCGGCACCGAGCGCCGCGTGGTCCTCCCCTACGACATGCCCCGGTTCCTCGGCATGGCCGAACGAGCGGCCTCGCTCGTAGTGGCCGTGGTCGTCCACCCCGCGGCCGCTCTCGTTCCGTTCGTCCCACGCGCTGTTGGCGCGGCCGTCGGCTCTGACGACGCGCGTCGCCGTCACGCCGTCGACCTCGCGTCGGGTGTGACGTTGTGTGCCCTCGCATACTCCTTCATCATCGTGGTAGGGGCTCTGTCCGGCTAGCGAGTCCCCCACGACGCGTCGAGGAGGAGGAGCATGTCCGAGGCGGGCGTTCGGCAGAACCGGGACCTGCTGCGATGGCTCATCGCGTTCGCCTTCGGAGTGTCCAGCTGGTTCGCACTCTCCGGCATGCAGTTCAGTCCTCCGGCCGCGGCGGCCCTCTTGGCGGTCGCTGTCGGAGGCATCGCGCTGTTCTCCACGGACGTCGCGGCGGCGGCATTCGTGCTGACCGCGTCAATCCCGCTGCTGGCGGCGAACGCGGTCGTCGGCCTTGCGTTCCTGGTGGTGGGCCTGGCCGCCACGCAGTACCTCGGTGGCGACGTCATACCGATCCTCCTCGTGGTCGCTGCCGCCTTCGTTGGAGCTGTTCTGGGTCCCGTCTGGGCGGTGCCGGTGCTAGCCGGCTACCTACTGGGGTCCAGGACCGGCACGCTGGCTGCGCTCGTCGCGTGCATCGTGCTCGAGGTCGCGGGCGTGGTTCTGGGCGACACGTGGTCGTCAACGCTCTTCCTCGGGGGGACGAAGGCGTTCGTGGTCTTCACCGATACACCCGAGAACCTGCTCACGTTCGCGTGGGTGGGTCCTGCCTTCCGGTCCATCGGAGCCGAATCGGCGAAGAACGTCTGGTCGGCCCTGACCGAGACACGCTCTGTCGCGGTGCTCTTGATCCAGCCGATCGTGTGGGCGCTCGCCGCCACGCTCGCCGGGGGTCTCCGCCGACCGGCGGAGGACTCGCGGCAGCTCTCCATGTCGATCGTCGCGTCGGTCGCCGGCGTTGTCATCGTGGCATTGGGCAGCCTGGCCACCTACGCCGCATTCAACATCGAGCTGGACGCCGGCGCGATCCTCCTCTGGGGGGCCGTGTCGGCCCTCATCGCGGCGGTCGGTGCGGTCGTGTGGGACCGGTTCTTCAGAATCGTGCCGCCGCCGGTCGTAGAAGGGGCGGCAGTACCGTTCGGGCAGCGCAGCGCGGCAGCAGAGGACGCGGACGTCGACGAGCTGCTCAGACTGATATCGTCGGCCGAGGACAAGATCGCCAACCAGCACACCACCGAGTCGGTCGTGATGATCACCGACATGAAGTCCTTCAGCCGAATGACCGAGGAGGAAGGGAGCTTCGTGACCGCCAAGGCGGTCCAGCGTCACCGTGACCTGCTACTCCCGCTCATCGAAACCCGCGGCGGCAAGGGCAAGTCCACCGGCGGTGACGGACTCATCGCCTCGTTCGCCTCCGCAGACAACGCGGTGTGTGCCGCCATCGAGATGCAGCAGGCCCTCCAGCGCTACAACGCCGCCCATCCAAGGGAGCGCGAGATCCTCGTGCGTGTCGGCATCGCCGACGGCGAGGTCGTACTGGACAAGGGCGGCCGTCCCTTCATCGGCGCTGCGCTCAACCTGGCCGCGCGGGTCATGAGTCTCGGCGACGGCGGCCAAGTGCTCGTGACGCGTGACATCGTCTCGAAGGCGAACGACCCGAACGTGATCGCCGAATCCCATGGCGAGTTCGAACTGAAGAACATCGCGCAACCCGTGGAGGTCGTGGAGGTGCTGTGGGCGGACGGCCAGGTCCCGTGCGACCCGCGTACGTCGTTCGCGCCGAAACCACAGGAAGCCGGCGAGCCTCAGCCCGAGGAGTGAGCCCGAGAGTGCCGGACGTCGCGTCCGAGGAGTGAGGGAAGGCCCGGTCTGCGGCCGGGCCTGTGTTGGCTGGAGCTGGCGACAGGAATCGAACCTGCAACCTGCTGATTACAAATCAGCTGCTCTGCCGATTGAGCTACGCCAGCGAGCGGGCTCTATTCTACGCAGAGCCGAACGGCGGTGTCAGGAGTCGGCGACCACAAGCCCCACGCGTCCGTTGACCCGCCGCGAGGGGTGCTCGAAGGAGTGAGTGCTCCGGCAGACAGCGCACGGTCTAGCAGAAACGCGCCCTGCTGATCTGGGCTTCCGTCTTACGCTTGACGCGCTGCAAAGCATTGTCGACGGACTTCGCGTGCCGGCCGAGCGTCTCGGCGATCTCCTGGTAGGAGCGCCCGTCCATGTAGAGCCTGAGGACCTTGGACTCGAAGGACGAGAGGGACTCCGCGACCCCCTGTCGTATGAACTCGCTCTCCCATGTGGAGATCACGATCTCCGCAGGGTCGCAGATCTCCTTGGCGGCCAGGATGTCGGTGAGCCAGTCGGCCACTTCGGCGCTGTGGCGCATCCACAGGGCGGTGAGTGGCAGCCGGCCCTGGAAGGCCATCACCGCGGCCGTCGCTCGTGCGGACCAGGGTCAGCGCGCCGAGGCCC
>CAYWCB010000186.1:0-4069 GCA_964456615.1 uncultured Eubacteriales bacterium
CAACGAGTGCATATCGAAGCCCGGGCGACTTGACTTCACCGAGCACGATGAACGTAAGCGCGCCGAAGTAGAGCGAGGTCGCAAGCGCGTGACCCGACGGGAAACTGTACGTCGATGGCAGCTCGATGGCCGCGACTCCCTCGGGCCTCGCCCGGTGCACGAGCTCCTGGATGAGCCGCCCCAGCGCATACCCGCCGGCAACGGTCACGATGACAACGATCGCACCTGAGTGCCGGCCGAGGAGCCAGAGCACGAGCGCCGTCAGCGGGACGAGGATGAGCATCGTGAGGCCGTCGCCAATGCTCGTGACCCAGATCGCCACTTGAGTGAGGCCAGGCGTTCGCAGGGAGCGGATCGCCTCGGAGAGATGGGCGTCGATGCGCGCAAGCCCCGGCGACATGAGCACGCCGAAGAGCAGCAGCACGAGGAAGAGCACCGAGAACGCGAACACGATCGCGAAGACTCTCGGGCGCAGGTCGCGCCTCCACGAATCCACCGGGACGCCGGGCATCGCGGCCTCCCTACACGCCCGCGGCCTCGGCAAGCCGGGCCGCGACCTGCTTTTTGCGCGAGAGGACGCCCTCCATCCACACGGGTCCGCCCGCGAACGACACCCCTAGGGCGCGCTCGGCGGGGCGTACCTTGCCCACGGCGAGGAGCTCGCTCCCTTCGCGCACGATGTCGGTAACCATGAGGAGCACGAGATCGAGGCCTCGCCGCTCGCGGAGGGCGCGCATGGCCGCGAGAAGCTCGTCGGCATGCTCCATGACCTCGGAGAGCGAGACCGTCTCGAACTGCGCTACCGCGCACACGACGTCGCCCACCCTGTAGTCCTTCACATCGCTCGTGACGACCCGCTCCGCCGAGAAGACTTCGCCCGCCGATCTCGACCGGAAGACCTCCATCCCGAACTCGAGGGCGTCGACCTCCACGATCGCGGCAAGACGCTCCGCAGCACTTCGGTCATCGTCCGTCGTGGTCGGCGACTTGAGCAGCACGGTGTCGGTCAGAACCGCCGAGAGAAGCAGCCCCGCCACGGCATGCGGCACGGGGACATCGAACTCCTCGTAGCGACTGGCGACGATCGTCGCGGTCGAGCCCACGGGCAGGTTCAGGAAGGGTATCGGGGCGCTCGTCTCGATGTCCCCCACTCGGTGGTGGTCGACGACCTCGAGCACGGACGCTTCTTCGATGCCCGGCGCCGACTGGGCCACCTCGTTGTGATCCACGAGGATGACGCGGCGTCTGAGACCACGAGCAACGTTCGTGCGCGTGAGGATCCCCACAGCGCGACCCTCGTGGTCGGTCACGATGGCATCGCGGTGGTACGAGGCGAGCAGGTCCTCGGCGGCCTCCGAGAGCAGCGCGTCCGGCTCTACGAAGAGCACGTGCGTGTCCATCAGGTCGCCGACACGATACGAGAGCCCCACGAGCCGCGCCGCGGAGAAGGTGTCGTACCCGGTCACGAGTACCCCGGCGCTCTTCGAGCGCGCGAGCTCGAGCACGTCGTCGGCGGGACGACTGCCTCCTGTCACGATGAGGCACGCGGCCCCGGCCTCGAGCGCCATCGGCTGGGTGCGTACCCGATCGCCCACGATGAGCGCGTCGCCGGGCTTGATGTAGCCGACCATCGTCTCGGGCTCCATCGCGCCCACAAGGACGTCGCCCTCGAGTCTCGTTGATGGCTCGCCGAGCACGATCTCGCCGGCGAGCACGTGCGCGAGCAGTCCGAGCTCGACCGGATTCGCGCGGAAGCCCTCGAGCGCGATCTCGTCGATGTAGCGGGCCGCGAGCGTGTTCACGCTCACGAGTCCGCGGGCGATGCCGTCCGAGGTGACCGGCAGTGCCAGGACATCGTGCTGGCGCATGAGCCGCCCGGCCTCAAGCAGCGTTTGGGACGCGTCGACCGTCACGACGTCCTCGGTCATCACGTCCTGCACGCGCGTGTGCACGTGCGCGATCTCTTCGGGGAGTTCCATGCCGAAGCGGGCGAAGACCCACTGCGTCTCGCGGGGGGCCGGCCCCAGCCGCACCGAAACGTAGACGTTCTCGGCGTCGGTGATGTTCTTCAGGTGCGCGTAGGCGACCGCCGAACAAACGGAATCGTTGTCGGGGTTTCGATGACCGAACACGAGCACGGGGCCCATGCAGTCCTCCGCATCCCTTCCGGGTCTCGCGCGCACGCCGAGCGTGCCGACCCTCAGTCTCTCACGTTGCGAAGGGGCGCGTAACCCGCCAGCAGCGTCTTGGTGCCCGCCGTGTCGAAGGCCACCGTGAGCTTGTCGCCCTCGACGGCCTTTACCGTGCCGAGCCCGAAGATCTTGTGGTCGACACGCGCGCCGACCTCGAACGTCTCGGCAGGCTGACGTTCCCGGGACGCGCCGCGCGGCGCTCCCGAACCGAACACCCGACCTCCGCCGAGCCGCTCGCCCGATTCGCCGGTTCCCACGCCGTAGCGCGATCCCCGCCGTCCCTCTCCGCGCCTTCCCCAGCCGCTCCCGCCTATGCCAAGCGAGCCGACGCCGGCCGCCGTCACGTGCTCCTCGGGTATCTCCCCGAGGAAGCGGCTCGGCGGGTTGTACTGCGTCGACCCGTAGAGACTCCGTGTATGCGCGTATGTGAGGTACAGGCGCTCCCGGGCACGCGTGATGCCCACGTAGGCGAGCCGCCGCTCCTCCTCGAGGCCCTCGGGGTCGAACATCGAGTTCTGATGCGGGAAGATCGCGTCCTCCATGCCCGCCATGAACACGACCGGGTACTCGAGCCCCTTCGCGGTGTGGACGGTCATGAGCGTGGCGGCGCTCTCTCCTTCGACGAGGCTGTCCAGATCCGTTCTGAGCGCCAGCCACTCCATGAAGCTGCCGAGGTCGGCGTCCTCGTGTGATTGCGAGTACTCCTCGGTGACACCGAAGAACTCGCGGATGTTGTCCGCGCGCGACAGCGCCTCGTCGGTGCGCTCGGCTTCCAGTGCCGAAATGAGCCCGGCGCGCGACACGACGCTCTCCACCAGGTCCCGGAGCATACCGCCGCGCGCGGCCTCCTCCCTCAACTCGTCCAGCAGCACGAGGAAGCCGAGGACGCGCGTGCGAGGCCCACCGCCGAGCCAGTCGTCTTCGGCAGCTGCTCTTAGTGCCGCCTCAAAGCCGATCCCACGCATACGTGCCTCGAAGTCGACCTTCTCGAGCGTGGCGTCGCCGATGCCGCGCTTGGGCCGGTTCACGATGCGCCGGAGCGAGATCTCGTCGGCCGGGTTCACTACCACCTTAAGATACGCGGTTACGTCCCGGATCTCGGCGCGATCGAAGAAGCGTGTGCCGCCGACGATGCGGTACGGGACACCGGCGCGCATGAACGCGTCCTCGATCGCGCGCGACTGCGCGTTCGTGCGGTAGAAGATGGCGAACTCCGCGTAGCCGCGGTGCTCCTCGCGTCTGAGCCGCTCGATCTCCGCCGCGATGAAGCGCGCCTCATCGCGCTCGTCGCTCGCGAGATACGAGGCGATCCTCTCGCCCTCGGCGTTCGCGGTGTAGAGCGTCTTGGGCGTGCGGCCCTGGTTGTTGGCGACGACCGCGTTGGCCGCCATGAGGATGCGCGCCGTCGAGCGGTAGTTCTGCTCGAGCTTGACCACGGTCGCATCCGGGTAGTCGCGCTCGAACTCGAGGATGTTGCGGATATCGGCGCCGCGCCACGAGTAGATGGACTGGTCGTCGTCGCCGACCACGCAGAGGTTCCGCGTGACCGAAGAGAGGTATTTACAGATAAGATACTGCGCGTGGTTGGTGTCCTGATACTCGTCGATCATGAAGTAGCGCCAGCGGCGCTGGAGATCGGCGAGGGACTCGGGGCTGCGCCGCATGAGAAGGACGGTTTTGATGAGCAGGTCGTTGAAGTCGAGCGCTCCCGAGCGCTCCAGGCGCGCCTGGTACTCGCGGTAGAGATCGTGGAAATCAAGCCCCGGATAAGCGGGCATGTGGCGGGAAAGATCCGCACCGTCTATCATTTCCGCGCGGTCCTTGATTTCGGAGATCTTTGAAACGAGAGCGGCGGGCCGTATCTTTTTGGGATCGAG
>CAYWCB010000187.1:0-2764 GCA_964456615.1 uncultured Eubacteriales bacterium
GAGGATGGCTCGCCCGGCCCACATGTCAGGCTTCCATGCCATGGGTCGAGTCTAGTACGCCGGGCGACAAACGGAACGCGTGGCCCGCTCGGCTACAATCCACTCTGCTCGTCGTCATCGCCAAACGACTTCCTACACTCACGGAACGGATGCGCCGGTGCTCTTCGGTGCCCATGTCTCGGTCGCGGGTGGATACCTCAAGGCCCTCGACTACGCGCTGTCCGTGGGCGCCGAGTGCGCTCAGGTCTTCGCCAAGAGCCCGCGACAGTGGAGAGGCCCGCCCGTCGATCGCGAGACCGCCTCTGCCTTCGCCGAGGCGCGACAGACCGTGGACTTCGGACCCGTGTTCACGCACGCGGCGTACCTGCTGAATTTGGCGACGCGCGACGACGTCTTGTGGGAGCGATCCGTCGATGCTCTTGCCGACGAACTCGCGCGATCCGAGGCGCTCGAAGCGGCCGCCGTCGTCACGCACGTCGGCAGCGACGTGCTGCAAGACCCCGTCCGCGTGGCCGACCGCGTCGCGCACGCCGTATGCCGAGCGTTCGACCGCTGCTCGCACGTCGGCACGCACGCGCGACTCCTGCTTGAGAACACGGCCGGCGCGGGAAGCACGTTCGGATCGAGCTTCGACCAGCTCGGAAGTGTCGTTGCGCGTACGGGCCTTGGGCCAGACTCGCTCGGCGTGTGCCTCGACACGTGCCACGCGCATGCGTTCGGAATGGCCCTCGATTCACGGCCGGGGTGGGAAGGGGTACTCGATTCGATAGACGTGCGCGTCGGACTCGACCGCCTCGGCCTCATTCACGCGAACGATTGCGTCTTCCCGGCAGGCGAACGACGAGATCGGCACGCGTGGATCGGCGACGGAACGATAGGGTACGCGGGCTTCTCGGCGATGCTCTCGGCGGTGGGCGACGCGGCGCTTCCCGACACGCTGTGCGCGATCACGGAGATGCCGGGCGACCCGCCGCACAAGGACGAGGAGAACATGCGGCGGCTACGATGCCTGCGAGCGGGTTGAACACAGGCGCGAAGCCGCCCGCCAAGACACCACGCGAAGATTCTCCAGCACTTGGTATCATGCGCCGATACATGCCTCGAAGGTCTCAATCAGCGCCGGAGCGCTCGACAGGAGAAGGACCGAGGATGGGCTACGTCGTCATCAAGCGCAACGGCAATCACGTAGAGCTCGTTTCATCACGCGCGTTCGACTCTCGCGAAGAGGCACTCCTCGATCTCAGCGACGCCCTCGCCGACTCGACCGTTCGCGACGACGCTGCCTCGTTTGTCGTCGTCGACATGGATGTGGCCAGCCCCGTGCTCCTGCTTCCGGTCGTGCCCGAGCGCGCTGAACCCGGATCACCGGGCGCGGAGATCCCCGAAGCGGACATCCTCGACTCGACATCCGAGACACTCGACGAGGTGGCCGTCGAGGAGTCCGGTTTGGACGACGCCGCTGCTGCCTACCTCGCCTCGGCTGTGGCGGCGCTCGACAGCCCCTTCCTTGTCGGTGAGGAGCTTCTCGATCCCGCAATCGAGGGAGCGGTGCTCGAGGAGTCGGCTGACGAGCAGGCGATCGAGCAGGACGCGCCTGAAGAGGGCGCGTCCGCTGAGACCTGGACTGAGGATGCGCACGAACAGGGACCCGACGCCATCGACGAGCGCGTGGCACCATTTCACGTCGTGGCGCTCCCCAACGAGGCAGCGCCTGAGCCGGCGCCGACCGAGCCCGCGGTGCCAGAACCCGAACCGGTGGACCCGGCTGAGGTCGATAGGGCCCTCGACGAGATCCTTCCCGTCATCGAACCTGCCGAGGTAGCTGACATCGCCGACATCGTGGAGCGCCTGGAAGTAGAGCCGGGCGACGCCGTCTCCGACGAGGAGCCCGCACCAGCGGAAGACGAGCTGGGTCTCGATCTCCGGACAGAGGTCTCGGCCGCCGATGACGAACCGGAGACCGCGGTCGCTCTCGCTGGCCCCACGGCGAACGAAGAACTGACGGCGGAGTCCGACGATTGCACGGACAGCGAGCCGGAGGCAGAACCCGAATCGGAGGTCGAACCCGAGCCAGAGATGCCGGGCTATGCCGCGGGAGACAGCGACATCGAATCGCTCACGTGCAACGACTGCGTGTACGTGGAGACCTGCCCCAACAAGGACGAGTGTACGCCCGCCGAGTGCGGTTCCTTCCAGTGAGTGACCGCATAGGGAGGTGCCCTGCCGACGATGCACAACACGAGCAAGCGGATTCGATGCCGTTCCTGCAACGGCTTGGAGACGAGTCTCTCTGAATCCTCCTTGTACATCGGGTAGTATGATTCGTGTCGCAGCTTGCCCCCGGGGAAGTGAGGACGTCACCATGCGTTTACGGGCCGTAGTCGCAGTGCTTGTCGTACTGGCGCTTGTTGCACTCCTCGCGCTTGGCACGGGAGTCCGTACGGCGATCGCCGCTGGCCTGCAAGGCACGACAAGCATGATCTTGTACGACGCGGAGCCTGGGGCTCCATCCGGACTCAGCGAAGACGCGATATGGACCGGTGTGCTGCCTCCTGACATCAACAACATCTTGCTGCGCCCCGATCCGCCGGACCCGGACCTTTGGTTGTCGGTAGGGCCGTGGAAGTACCCCAGATTCGCCTGGATCAACGACATCAACCCGCATGTTGCCTTCGGGGCCGGAGCAAGCGTGACTGAGACCGAGACGACTGAGCTGGGGTTCAGGTTGGCCGGTACCGTCTACGTCGTTGACAGGAAGTCGGGT